>JAIORR010000059.1 GCA_021108055.1 Candidatus Cloacimonadota bacterium | reverse complement strand
AATATTTCCAAAAAATATTAAAACAAACCAGAGGATCTTTTTATCTTCTTGTATATTTTCATTTTTATAAACGTTAATTATGTAAATTATTAATAAACTGATCATCCATAAGATCATGAAAAGATGCAATATCAAAATACTAAGAAGCCAGACAGGTGGGCTATTCTCTAATATTACTCCATTTTGTAAGGGGAAAATAATATTACAAAAAATAAATATGAAAAAAAAGCAAACATAAAAAATAGGTAAAACAGTAGCTAAACCTAAAAGAATCTTAGTTTTCTTATTCATTTATCAATAATAATTTTATTGTCCTTTTGTTAATAATTTCCTCAAGATAGAAGCGAATTTGCGACGTTCTTTTATGCGGAAATCACCAACAATGTAAATACATAGCAGTAAGACCCCTATTAGAAAACCTGGAAGCGTAACCCATATGGATTTGTAATTATTAATGTTCATAAATGTGAGATAAGCAATGACGATGATGCTAATTCCTCCAAGTACAAGAAAAATGCTATTAATGAGAACTTCAATAGATGCCTTTTTTTGATCCCAGCTAAGCATTTTTCTCAAGAATATTTTCTCGGTCTTATTCATATTATCTGCCATTTTTCCTCCTGCCCCGATTAGTATATAGCTAAAAAAATATATTTGTTCTTTCTGTCAATTTCAAATTAATGAACTATCTCCCAATTATTGTTTACCTCGGTTTTAATTGTACCGATTTTGGTAATATATTCGATAATAATGGAACGCATTTCTATGTTGGATTTAAAGATCACCGGTGCGTTTTCTGCTTTTGCTGCTGCCAGATGACCTCCTCCTCCGTTTCCTCGATAACTGTTTAATGCTACTTTGTAAATCCGATTCATATCTAATGGTTTACCGGTTTCAATTAAGCTCAGATATTTTACCCTGTTTCCAATATCCTCCGAAATATCGATCTGATAGCTTAGTCCTTCTGCCATATCATAATTATAACCTGCTATTTCCGGATCAGATGAAAGATTCTCTCCATTCCAGATAAAATATCGAGCAGAATATTCGAGGTAATCTTTTATCTGTCTGCCTGTCATTTCGATCATATACAGAAAATTTTCATATTCATAAAGGCTATAAATATCCTTTATTTTAATTTTTCCCGGAGGTATATTAAATTCTGAATTGAAACATGCAGCAAAAGATATCTCTGCATGAGTGTATTCCAGTTGAGCTTTATTTATCATATCTACCAATGGTGTGTCTTTGATCCTCGAATATTTTCCGCTTAGTGTATCCTTTGTTATGCCGATATCTGTTCGAATGTATTCGAGCACTTTATAATGATAGTCCTTTGTGATTTCAAGAATTTCATTTGACGGTGCTTTATCTTTGATAGATTCGATCCAGCCGCTTTTTTCTATGATCCGGCACTGTTTATCATTTGTTTCGATAATCAGTTTAGCAACACCGATATTTCTTGCCCAGCATCCCGAAATTATCTGTAATGCTTCTTCCGGGTTGGTTATTGTTTGTTTTTCTTCTGGCTTGATATGATGTGAATGTCCTCCAAAAATAATATCAAAACCGGAGACATTTCTCGCCACCAGTCCGGAAGCATTATCGATCGGCAATCCCATAAGCTTACACTTATATGCGCCTTCGTTTTCATCGAAACCAGAGTGAAAGATACCAATGAGAATATCAACTTCAGATCGAAGTTCAGTCACATATATTTTTGCAGTTTCTACCATGTCTTTCCAGGTAATTCCCGGGTAAAGTGCTTCATCTATCCACATCGGTATTCCCGGTGTAGTCAATCCGATTATTCCAATTTTGTATCCGCCTTTTTCGATAATTGTATATGGTTTAAAAAAAGTGCTTCCATCTTTCAAGGAAGAATTTGCAGACAGCCAGGGGAAATCAGATTCCTTCTCAACACGATTATAAATTGTGGTTCCCTGCTCTATTTCATGATTTCCAACAGCAAAAGCATCATATTTCATTCGATTCATTGCCAGTATCATCGGGTTGGTGATATCAGGTTCTATTTTATTGAAATAATACGTCAGTGGAGTTCCCTGTATCATATCTCCACTATCAACAAGAATAACATTCTCATAAAGATCACGATATTCGGTAACTCGAGTGTAAATCTTTGTCAGACCACGTTCGGCAGGTTCATCTTTGAAGTAATCGTAAGGATATAGGTTACCGTGAACATCGGTGGTTTGAAGAATGAATAATGTGTCTATCTGCGTTGCGGAAAGCAGCGAAAAAACAAACAGCAGGATAAATAAGCATCGAAATTTTTTCATTTATATCCTTTTAGTTTCAATTAAAGTGTTCTGATATCTTTCAAATGCAGTGCAGAAAAATTATCTATTATCATATCTGCTACAGATAGATCCTGCATGCCGGAATTAGAGTTTTGGAAACCGATACATTTCATATCGGCTTTCTTTGCAGCAGATACGCCATTTTTAGAATCTTCAATAACCAAGCATTCAGATGGTTTAATGCCAAGGTGTTTTGCAGTAAGAAGAAATATATCGGGGAAGGGCTTACCATTTTCTACATCTTCACCGCTTATTATAACTTCAAAGAATTTTTTTATTTCCAGCTTTTTTAAAATAATATCTATCAATATTCCGGAAGAAGAAGAAGCTAAAGCGATCTTGAAATCATTATCAATAAATCTCTCGATTAATTCTATTAGATCTGGTAATGGTGTAAGTTTTTCTTCATTTTGGAAAGAGCCGATCATATTGTCTGTATGAAGTTTGATGAGTTCTTCCTTATTGAGTTTCAATTTGTTTTTGCTCAAGATTTTTTCCCAGATCAGATCCATCGACATACCGACGAATGAATAGTGTTCATCTTCAGATATTTTTATTCCCAATCTTTTAAAAAGTTTTTTTTCAACTTTATGATAGATAGGCTCACTGTCTATGATCACACCATCCATATCGAAAATCACAGCTTTTATCATCTTCTAATCCGATATAATTTTTTTATTTTCATTCAAAGTTTTGATAATGGTCGATAGAGTGTTTCCACCTTTAAGAGTACTTTGTTTAAGAAGGTTTTTGGTTCTATCCATCAGGATTTCTATGGAATCTTTTTTCCGGATGATAGAACCACCGATAGAAATAGTGATCGTAATTTCTCCTTCTCCCACAGAGATATTCATGTTTTCGACCATCTTCCGGATCCTTGAACCCAGTATATTGAGATTCGTTTTGTTAATATTTGTAAAGAAAATTGCAAATATTTCATTAGACCATTTTCCCATTGTATCAAAAGGTCTTAGTTCTTTTTGAATAAGTGATGTAATTTTTTTCTGGATAATATTTATTGCTTCATCACCATAGTTTTTTTGCAATTTATCGAAATTATCAACAGAAAATAAGAAAACAGCAAAAGACCAGTTATATCGGCGAAATTCGTGCAGTTTGGAATTCAACATCATTTCTAAATTGTATTTATTTGGAAGTTTTGTAACAGGATCAAAATAGATCTCTTTATGTTCTTTCATTTCCTTTTCATCGATCTTGAAATGTTGTTTGTTATCCGTGAATACCATTATTGCTCCTACAATATTTCCTTTGGGAGCATACATGGGTGCAATTGTTACAGATACATGAACTTTGTATCCTTCCTTATGATTAAAATATACTTCTGTTCTATTCATCATACCGGTAGAAAGCGTATTTTTGAAAAGACAATTATAACTGCAAAGCCTTTTACCATCGAGTGATGTGTGCATCAGGATATTGTCCGAACAAAGCTTACCTATTACTTCAGTATGTGAGTAACCTGTTATTTTCTCAGCTCCATTATTCCAATATTTGATCTTCTTATCCAAATCTACATAATATACACCTTCAAAGAGATTATCCAGTAAGATCATATAATTGCTTTTACCCATAAATTACCTCCAGGATCATAAATGATCTATATTTAAATTTAACACATTCCACAAACAGAAAAATATCTCTGCCGTTATTAAAGTCAAACTATTAATTTATTTTTACATCGATCTTTGCCCTGTATTGTTGTATCCATTTTTTATATTCTCTGTTCAGTATTTTGTTTTTATATGATTCTTTTATAACATAGAAATCATTTTGATGAGGTCGCTTCAATCTGGAAATATAATAAAACAGCAGTTGATCTTCATTTATTGGAATAACAGGGCTGTAATATCCCGCTTCTCTTTTAAGAATATCTTCCATGATGATCTTACTGAATTCAACCCCGGGTATCTTACTGTTCAGCGTAAGATCGAATTCACTTTTCCAACCACTTAGATAAAATAGCAAGGAATCCGGGTCTGCTCCTGCAGCAATTTTTGTTTTGATTGAAGAAACAAATGTCTTGGCGGTTTCAAATCGTTTTTTTGCTTCATATATTTCTTCGATCTTCGAAAGAGATTCTTCATAGGAAAGGGTTTTGGAAGATTTTTTTCTCAGAATAAAGATCACAGCATAACCTTCATTGGTTTTAATTACACTGCTGAACTTCTCATTTTTCCAGATCCTCATCAGGTCCTTTTTATATTTATCGATCGAACCGAGTTCTTCAAATGGCAGTTCCGTATCCTGGTATGAAGTTTGAAATATCCTGTCTGCTTCTACATATTTGGAAAGTTGTGAAAAATATGTTGTAGAATCGAAGATGGCTTTGGCCTTTTTAAATGCGATCTTGTCTGCTTTCTTCATCAGTGCATTTCGAGCCAGTTCACTTTTTATTTCGTTAAATGGTATTACTCCTGCATTATAATTGCCTGTCTTGTGGAAAACAAACCATCCTTCGCCAAATTGGACGGATTTTGTGAATGAATCAATTAACGTTACGGAAAGAGCATTCTGAATTTTTTCGGGAAGTTCTTTATAAGCTATTGTTGTATTTTGTTCAAGGTTGTAATCTTCTCCAAAGCAGAATTGCAGCAATGAAAAATCTATTCCGGATTCTGCCTGTTCCTTAACTATTTCCGCACATCCTTTGATGGTTGTGTATATATATTCAAATTTAACCGATTTTTCTCTGTAGTACTCGGCTATGTTTTTCTGGTATTCTTTAAAAATATTTCCTTTTGTCAGTTCAGCTTGAAGGTCGGCAAAAGATATATTGACCGGTATAATGACTCCACCAATGCGCAGACTGTCCGGTGTTCTAAAATCCCTCTTATGAGATTCATAATATTCTCTATAATCGACGGAATCTTTCCGGGTGATCTCGATGAAATTATTTAGCTGTGATTGAATGTTTTTATATCTGGGAATGAATTCCGGAAAATAGGAATTGATTTTGTAAAAAACCGTTGAAGAACCTGTCGATATGAAACCGCAGGATTGTTGATTGTTTATTTTACCTGCAATTGTATTGTCGATTACATCATCATTTTCGAACATATCCAGATAGATGATCTCGATCGTACCTTTTAGATTGTATTCTTCAATTATTTGTGTTAATTCATAATCATTATAGATATTTTCCTCGATCAGTTCCATGATCTTTTGCCGGTAATTTTTTCTATTCACTGTAGAAAAAAGAGCTGGCTTTGAAAATTCGATCTTCGTTATAACTGCTGCCGGAATGATGAATTTATCGATGTGTGTCTCAAAATATTCTCTATAATCATCTGAATTATATTTATTTTTCTGTTTTAGAATGAAATCCTTCCAGGCTCTATTTGCAATTAAAATTTCGTTCTTATATTTGATCTTTTTTATATCATCGACCATAAACACAAGTTGCCCATTTCCAATATCGATCGGATCGGATAATTGATTTTCTTTCATTTCAAAAGCCAAAGGAATAATATCGGAAGGCAGCTTTCCGGGTTTATCATTTATCGATAGATATGGTGTTTCAAGCATCGGGCAGGAGATCGGCTCATTATATTTCAACATCTCTTTTAGTTGAATTGCTTTCTTAAGGGATAGTTTTTTTATCTCTTCCTGTTCAATTTCTGTTCTCAATTTCAACATTTCAAAATCTGAAAGCTCTGTTTCATCTGAAATCGAATTTCTCATACGTTCATCAATAAAGGGTTGAGCATCCTCAATAACATCGTCATCAAAGATAATGAAGAAGTTGAGCTTAACTTTTTTTTCTGATTGAAATTTGTATCTGTTCCTTTCAAAATAATAATCGGCTTCTTCCATTAAAATATCCACTGATACGTTGGCATCTTCCAGATCTATAGTGGCGTAGTTAAGGTCTATTTCAGTGTTTTCTGCAAAATATTGATGTAACAATTCACTATCGGATAAATTAAATGAATTAATTATTACAGCTTTTATTTTGTTAAGAAGTATCTCCTTTCTCATTTCACGGATGATCTTTTTACCTTTTGAAGTTAGTTTGAAATTCTCGAATTTTGAATAATCAAATCTGCCATTAGTTTGAAATTTTTCATGAGTTCCCAATTCTTCGATAAAGAAAGCTTCAAGCTCGGAATTAACGACCGTAATGCCGTTCTTTTTTGCATAGATCACCAAAAGCTGCTTGTTAATGAGATCGTTAAGTGCTGAATTGCGTTTTTGATGATATGAATATCCCGAGTTTCCTTTATAATTCTTCATTTCTTCCATCAGTTGTTCGGAATCGATCTTGTATGAACCGACAGTTGAAACAGTTTCTGCATAAACATTTGTTATTACCAGAAATATTATTAATACATATTTCATAAATTAAATCCTCTTCAAGATTACTTTCGAATGTAAACAAATAAAATACTCTATTTATTATCAAGAAAATTATTTTTTTAGTATCTTATTTTTAATATTCGTGTTTTTTTTGGCAGAAAATTGCAAATATCAGAATTCTAAATTGCTTGTTTGGAATTTGAATATTAATAAATTGA
>JAIORR010000358.1 GCA_021108055.1 Candidatus Cloacimonadota bacterium | reverse complement strand
GCATTGCCTGTCCTATATTCTGAGAAACAGAACGATAAACATTCCAGCCGCTATTATTTGTTTCACTCTGAGTTGTCCAATAAAGAGTTGGTGTATCATCTATAAAAGAAGCAGTAAAAGAACTTAAGGTTACCGGAAGAGGATTGCCGCTGTTATGAAGAAAATCATACCAGTTTATAATTGAGCCTGCAGCTGTAGTGGTTCCTGCAGTGATATAACTCGTTTTCAGAACCCCTCTTACTGTATTACTACCTGTATCCGTTCCTCTGAGACCACATTCTATCTGAAAAGAGTAGGCTGTACTGCCGGTATAGGTTGGTAAAACAAAATCAAATGTGCATGCTGTACCGGGTTGTGTTCCCTGAACAGTGAAATTACTGATATCAACCGCTACATTTCCTAAATTTGTACCTAAAGCCGGATCCTGGGCACTATAATAATGTATCAGAACTTTATTATCAACAGGCGATAAAGAACCATAATAAATACCATCGATTGTAGACATAACAGTAGGAGTATACTCGATCTTCACATAAACTGTTTCTCCGTAAACTGCGGTTTGATCGAAAGCTCCACTGGAACCAAGTAAACCATTAGCGGTTATACTAATCGTCTGCGCTACCAATATCAATGGCAACAGTAAAACTATAAAACAAAAAACTATTTTCTTCATAACTCCCTCCATTTTGGAGAATTCCTTTTTGATTTAAGTGTTGTTGAACGCAACTCTATTTTTTTATAAACTTCTCTGTGTTATTTTTTCCAAACTCATCTTCTCGTGTCAATATAAAAATTTTTTTAATAAAGAATATTTTAAAACTGACTATCTCCAAGGCAAGCTTTGAGAAATTTTACAGATCAACTTTGCCCACATCAATTCATTTTAATTATTTTTTTTAAGAACATTTCAAAAATTTTACATAATAAATGCAATTATTAATCCAACTAAAAGATTTAAATTCTAATTCTACGTAACTTTAATAGAATGAATAGACTAATCTTTTTTATCAATTATAAAAATTATTTATCAACATGAGACTCTGTCCCAACAATGAGACATACGTAACAAAAAGTTGTCCCAATTCTGCTACTATATCGAATAACTTATAACAAATCCAGCTTCATATAAAGAATATGTTTTATCTCTTTCTACATTTTTAAAGGGTGAAGATGCGTCCCTTTTTTCATATTTATAAAAAGTGCTGAGTTTACTTTTTTTGTTCAAAGAATATTTAATATTTGCTTTCAAATTAATAATATTATCTTCACGGGCATAATGAAATTCATCATTTTCATTTTCAGATTGGAAATACCTGATCTCATAGTTAAAGCTTGAATTCAAAAGGATCGGCTTTGAAAAAAGAAATAGAAGATCAGGAACAGATATTATCATTTCATACTTGTTAGAGCCATAAGATGCATCCTTGACAACAGAAATATCTTCGATGTCATTAAAGGCTTTTTCTGCATCTGCATTTGAATTTTTATAGTAATAGTTTAAATTTACTCTTACTTTTTTATCCGGTTTTATATTTAGTCCTACAAGGTTTTCAATATTATCAGCATCGTATTCTGTAAAATATTTATTATAGAACAGTTGAGAAAATGTTAATTCATACTTCAGGTTCATTATCGAGTGAAATTTCCAGAATATGCGACCGTTATACACATTTTTTGAATAGGTGAAATCTCTGTATATTGCTTCTTCATCCAACACGCTTTCGTATCTGTTAAGATATATTTCCGGATAATATGAATAGCAGATCGCAATATTTAACTTCCTGCTGAAAAATTGTTTAATGGAAAAGCTGATATTACCATCATTTTTAATATCGTTATTCCAGTATTTGTTATACCGGATTTCCAACAGATCGATTTGAGTGTGACCTGCAATTGCTTTATGTCTAATTCCAAGTTCACACTTTGCAGAAGTAATGAGATCATCGATTGTATCGATCTTGAATTTATCAGTTTCATTTCCATCTTTGAATCTTGATATATCGTGCGATGAAAGTTTAAGGATATTATTACAATAATAATTTTTTACATCAACTTTACCAAAAAAAGAGATTTCTTTTGAATACATTATAGTTGAAATTAATAAAATCAGAATCAGATTGAATATTTTTTTCATTTTTCCATAATCTCCACAGAAGATCTGCTTATATAGAATCTGAATATCACTTTGTTTTCATTGTCACCTTCGATCCTGATCCGATGCTTGCCTTTTGCGAGCATAACAATATGAGTATCTCCGGATGAAGGGATTTCTTTCGTGTTGTTTAACAGAACTGCTTTTTTTGACGGGGAAGCCGAACAATTGATTTCCCCTGAAATTTCCTCATTATCAAATATCCGGTAATTATAAGATGCTTTTATCTTTTCCTCTTTCCCAAATAAGATTCTACTTATAATTTTAAGAACTACAGGTCCTTCTAATGTAAACTCTATATCTTTTTTTTCAGGATTAAAATAAGTATAGGATTTATCGTTGATCAATAGTGTTAAGTCATCTTCATATATTTCCGGTGAGAATTTAATATATTTGACCTTATGATTATTATTATGAATATTATTTGATGCTATTTTAAATAGCAGATCATTTTTCGATAAATTTGTTATTTCTATTTTTTCTTTTGATCTATTTATGGGAAATAACAATTTATTATATGAAGAAACGCTCTCACCACCAAGCCCTTGAGAGACTTTACTTAATTTTCCTTTTTTTGTTACTGTTCTTTTTTTCTTGTTTTTTATCTTATATGAATAAGAAACTTTTTTACCTGTCAGTACTCTCGAATAAATCTGTAATGTATCAACATCAATCGTTCTCAATTTTAATTTTTCATTAGAATGTAAAATAAAATAGTAGATCACTTTCCCATTTTTTTTATTGAAAATAGGAAATTTTTTATAATCTTTATCATATTGGATATCAGCAGCATGACTTTGATATAAAACTACAAACAAAACAAATAATATAAAAAAACTCTTTTTTCTCATTTAGAGATTTATTTCCTCTTCTTTTAATTTCAGTTGTTTATGATCAAAAAATATCACGAGCAATATCAGGATTATCATGATAGCTAAAGCTATTGCTGCAACTGTAATATTATATCTTTCATCTTCAAAGACCCTTCCTGTTCCGGGTTCCGGAAGTGGCTCGGGAGCAATGGGTAATTCATATTTTTCCGTTATTTTAATTATATCGAGAAGATGCAATATGGGAATTCCTTCCTCTGCAAAAAGAAACATAGTACCTTTTACAGGCAGATTTTTTAAATATAGATGCCTATGAAAACCCGGGCTGACCAATCTTCCGTTTATTGTGCTTCCCAAACTGGATAATCCACCTCCAATATTGATATAGAGCTTTATCTCTTCTCTATCTGCATATTTTTTGAATACTTTCATTTTTGCTTTAATATTTTTTTCAAGACTTTCTTCATGGATCAATTGAATATTATTTTCTGATATTGTTTCCTCTATTATTTTTCTACCTTTTTTCGTCAGGCTTCTGCCCATATCTCTACCACCACCCAGTGAAGCTGCAATGCTTTTGTAAGTAAATATCTCTTTATCGTTAAGAAGTGTTTCAATATCGAGCCATGTAAAAGAAGTATCTGTAGCACCAAACATAGATGCTCCGACCGAAGATATCATTATCAGATCGATATCCAATACTTTTGCAGCACTCATAACAGCTAAATTAATTCCTGGAAAAGATCCTGTACAACTCACTGCCACTTTATCACCTTTTTTCAATTTTGCCTTTTTGAACAGATCGATCATCACTGCTGCAAAATTAGGATTCAAACTTGTAAGTTTTGCTGTCAGATTTCCTCTATCGGTTGTTATCAAAGTGTTTTTCTCGCCTATCAGCATGGTTTTATTCGGATCGTTCACTTCATCGATAGCAGTATTTTGGCTGATCCTGTATTCTTTGATCACTTTCTCTGCTCTATGCATCAATTTGGCAGCTTTATATTTTTCTTCAAAATTTTTCTCTTTAACAAATACTCTACTGCTGTCCACCCAAATAAATAGAACTATCGAGAACAAAAATATAGCGATCAAACTTAACTTGGATTTTGCGCTGGGAATAAACATAATTCTCCTCTAACCAATTAATTTTCCACCGAAGATCAAGATCAATAAAAACCTTACAACAACCGCAGCAACTATCATTATAGATAATGTTTTGATGATACCTTGTTTCTCCATCGAATTTGCGATAAGACCGGGAATAATAAATCCTATGACATTTACGGAATATCCGGTTGGCAAACCAGAGAATAAACCATAATACCTGGCGACCCAGCCAAGTATAAAACCGAGAAGTACTGTTATCACCATCCTTCTTCTTCCATAAATAAACATAACTTTCCCGAGTAATTTTACAATAAGAAAAACTATAAAGCTAATCGATATTGTAGCAAGGATCGTTAACGGTTGATGAAGATACATCGCCATATAACCTGCAACAACTATCCCGCCGGCTGCCGCACCAAATGTTTCCAAAAAAAATAAACTGATAAGAACACCTAATCCAATTGCAACTTCAAACATTTATGTTTCCTCTTTTATTAAATCGAAATCTTATAGTTAAAAAAATTAATAACACCTGCATTTTCATATTTGCCTTTTAATATTTATTTTTCGGAAATGATCAACTATGATTCCTCCATTACCTCCAATATTTCCAATTCCAAAAACCATTATCTCTTTTGCTGCTACATTAGAAGTAATATTCAAAAGCTGCTTTCCGGTTGTCCATCCACAATTCAATATTTTGTTGAAAGGAATATTATGCTTGGAAGCATAGGCTGTTATCGTATTAGTTTGTTCTCCTATTAATAGGATTTTATCATAATCAATATTCAGAAGCATTTTAATCAATTGCTTCGAACGGAACATTCTATCTGCTCTCGTGCTTAAAACGATTATGGTAGATTTGATATGCGGATGTAATTCTTTGATATACTTAATCAGGAACTCTGTCGATTCCGGATCGTTGGCAGCAAATGAATGAGAAAAGTAAATCATTTTACCTTCAAACCGCGTGAAAAATATTTCTGAAGCGCCAATATCAGGATTAGCTTCATACATGCCTTTCAAGGCTATATTTCTATCGATTCCAAGATGCTCACAAACATCAAGTGAAAGTGCAATATTCTCCTTATGCTCGATATAACCAAAACCTTTCATGTTATCATCGGAAATACTTTGTTCGTCAGACAAGATGAGTTTTGTCTTAGATATTTCTGCCTGCTTTTTCATCAGAGGAAACATTTTTTTTTCGGACGTAAAAGCAATTCTATTTGGCGGAAGTGTGTTGCACAAAGATAATGTTACATTTCTTATACCGGGTCCCATCAAGTCGAGGTGATCGAGCCTGGAATTAGTAATAACCCCGATATTCGATCTAACCACCTTTTGTTCTGTGACCCATTGATATTCCGGAGTAACCGCCATACATTCCAGCACCAGTATCTCTGTTTTTTTCTCCGCAGCAAATTTGATTATTTTCAGTTGTTCCTTTATATTTGCTCCATGATGCCGAATGATCGGAGTTTCTTCCCCGTTTTCAAAGATAAGCCTTGGGGCAGAACCGGTTGTTTTGGCGATAGTTCGTTTCCCACCGGCTCGGAGACCTGCTGCGATCAGACGCGTAACACTGGATTTTCCCCGTGTTCCGTTTATATGGATTATTACTGGAACTTTTTTCCTGTAAAAGGAATTCCTGCGGTATTCAATTATACCGCATATGATCAGGATAAGAAGTCCGATTATCAGGCTATACATAATTTTTTACTGGATTATCAGTTTACCATTATTGATCTCTATCTCATCAAAATCATCAACCTGTTCACCGTTTTCATCGATCAGGTTCAGGTTCTGAAAGATCAGATCGCTTTCGCCTGCCAGGATTCCCGTTACTTTGAAATCAAAGAGAATCCCATCACCATCTAAACCATCCTCTCCTGAGGTCTGAATCTGTCCGATGGCAACACAGAGTCTATCATAATTTATCTTAGTTGTAATGATAGTATCGTCTCCCCAGAAATCTCCTTTGGTTACCGGATCAATGGGAACGCCAACTACTCCGTTATTGAAAACTATTTCACAGGATATTGCAAAAAGATCGGATACATTCTCAATTTTTACGGAATAAGTTGCTTCCGAACCAGTATTAACTGTTTGCTCGGAAGGAATTATCGAAAGAATTAATTTCTCATCTTCCGGTTCTGTACTGTTATTTGAACAGGAAAAGACCAATACAGAAATGACTACACAGGCTATTAACAAAGTTTTCTTCATCTATTGACTCCTTAGTAAAACTTCAATCTTTGCGACTTATC
This sequence comes from Candidatus Cloacimonadota bacterium, assembly GCA_021108055.1. GTDB lineage: Bacteria > Cloacimonadota > Cloacimonadia > Cloacimonadales > TCS61 > JACNIV01. The sequence continues at coordinate 500 of JAIORR010000358.1, read as the reverse complement.
CGGCTTCTTTTTAGTCGCCTTTGGCGATTTGACAGAAGTTAAAAAAAACAACGTCATTCGCAAGTTTTTTTTTATATCACTATTTGCATTAGTGTCAAATATCCCCAAACTTTTAACCGTTCCGAAGATTAAGAATTATTAGAAGTCACATAACATTCGGAAGGTTATTTGTCATTATTTCAATAACAACATTCTTCTTGTGGAAAAAGGCTTATTATCTATTTTCAACTGGTAGAAATAAATTCCGGATGAAACAGATTTATTCATAGAATCATTTCCGTTCCAAACAACCGAACCCTTACCTTCGACCAATGACGATTGATCTATGGAATATGACTTCACTCTTTGACCTTTGATATTATAAATAATTATTTTGGTGTCTTTAATGCTTTCGGTGTTTAATGAAAATGAAATGGTGGTGGTCGGATTGAACGGATTGGGATAATTTTGTGAAAGCGAGCTTACCTGCACAGGCTCGATTATCGGCAGATCAAATCTTT
>JAIORR010000271.1 GCA_021108055.1 Candidatus Cloacimonadota bacterium | reverse complement strand
GGGAAAGATGAAATATAAAAAGATAGATTCAAAATACATCATCAGGATAGACAAGAATGAAGAGATCGTGGCATCGATAGAAAAAGTGTGCATCGAAAATAAAATACAACTTGGGAAGATAACAGCGATAGGAGCTGTGAATAAAGTTATTATCGGATTATTCAAACCAGAAAATAGAAAATATCTTTCTTCCGAATTTAAAGGAGATTTTGAGATCACTTCATTAATTGGCAATATTACAACTAAAGATAGCAAGCCGTATCTTCATATTCACATAAACATTGCGGATGAGAAACACAGAACTTTTGGAGGTCATCTGAATCTGGCAGTGGTCAGTGCAACCTGTGAAGTTATTATTGAAGAATTTGCCGGAAGTGTGGAAAGAAACTTCGATGAGGATATTGGACTAAATCTGCTCAAATTATAATGGCTGTTGACAAATAAGATGTATAAAATGAATCTGATTCAGTATATTGGGAATTGAACTCTTTTCCCAAAAATGTTTTGAGGAATAATGATCGCCATATATATTGAAAGTGAATTAGAAAAATATAAAAATGAAATAAGATATACATTCGATTTCGTCTTTAATACCATCGGATATGAATTCAAATTCATAACAAGATTAGATCAACTTTTAAATAACGATATTCTATTTTATTACGGACTCATTGTACCTTCTGTAAAAGAAGCTTACATTCTTGCAATGAACAAGATCATTTTCTTTATACCGGCAGAACCATCACTCCTGCAGCCGGGAAAATTGAAAAGAGAACAATTAAAAGTATCTGAAATACAATTGGAAGAAAAAATTCCAGTTATTTCCGAACAAGAAATAGAAGTTCCAATTCAATTCTATACAGATACCGATATTTTTTATGGTGTTTACAAATTCGACCTGATAGGAAATATTTTTTTTAATCTAATTGGATATGACGAGATCATTTCCTTAAAGAAAGATAAACACGATAGAGTTCCTGATTCCGAATTGATCCTGATAAATTACAGGTTAATTCCATTTGTAAACCATCTACTCTGGCTTATAGAGAAATTTATAATCGATGCTGTTTCCAAAAGAGATTCTTATTTCTTATTAAAAAAAGAATATTGGCCGCAGGCTGAATCTTTTGCTGTTGCCTTTTCCCATAATATCGATAAATTACAAAAATGGACACTTTCCAAGATCATTAAAAGCACATTAGAAGATTTCCTGGTATTTTATAAGATCAGATACATCATAAATAATTTCGTTAGTAAAATGAAGTTCATTCTTACGAATATTGAAGAATACTGGAATTTTGAGATCATCGATGAAACTGAAAATCTTTACCGGGTTTGCAGTACTTTCTTCTTCGGAACAGAATCGGAAATTCCGGAAGATATCGATTATGAAATCAAAAATAATGATGTATTAAAAGAGGTATTAAATAATCTGACAAAGGGAAATGAGATCGCTCTTCTCGCTTCATACAAATCCAGCAGGAATGACATATTATCCAGGCAGAAAAAAAGTATTACCGGCATCACGGGAACCGATAAGATCGGGATCAGGCATATCTATAAAAATTTCGATACTAAGATCACTGCAGAATTCCACAAAAAAAACGGATTTGCCTATGATTCATCGAGAGGTTTTATCCAAAATATCGGGTTCAAATATGGGATAGCTTTCCCTTATCATCGCTTTTCGTTTACAAAGAAAGCGATGAATTCATTTAATAACTCTAAATATTTAGAAATTCCTCCTATATTCTGTGATAACGCTTTAAAAATTTCCAAAATGAAAATACTCCCATTTGAAAAAGCTAAAGAATTAATAGATAATATATTGGAAGCATTTGAAAAAACAAACGGGCTTCTAACATTTAATTTCTCGATTTCTAATTTTACGGAAATTCCTTATAATAAACAATTATTTTCTCACATCTTGGAAGAAATAATTCCCGGAAATGTTTTTATTGCCACTTTTATGGAGATTGCAGATTGGTGGAAACAAAGAGAAAGTGTCGAGATAAAGGAAAAAGAAGACGAAATATCGATCTACTTCCCGCAAAAAATGGATAAATGTTGTTTTACTCTTCTGGGAAATTATCATATCTTTACAATTGTGGGAGCTATCAATAAATTGAAAGATAATAAAATATTCCTTTCGGATATTAAGGCAGATACAACAGTGAAGATAAGATTGGAAAAGCCGGAAATTTCTGATAAAACAGAACAGGAAAAACAATGAAAAACGTGCTGATGATCGCTTATTTCTTTCCACCTCTGGGCGGACCGGGTGTTCAGAGAGTGCAGAAATTTGTGAAATATCTACCGCTGTATGGCTGGAATCCGACCGTGCTTACGGTTAAGCCAATCGAGTATATTGCTTATGATAAAACACTGTTGAAAGAAATCGGGGATGTTACTGTTCACCGTACAGGATCCTTCGACCCGATGAGATTGTTATACATATTTGAGAAACCCAGATCAAATGGACGAAAAAAAATCTACACCAGTGTTCGTGGTCGAACAAGAAAATTTGTCGGCGATGTTTTTCCGATTGATTCAAAGATCGGTTGGCTTCCCTTTGCCTATAATAAGGGAAAAAGAATACTCGAAGCCAAGAATACAAATGCAATTTATGCTACTATCGGACCGTTTACATCTGCAATTGCAGCTTATAAACTGGCAAAAAAATTCAAACTCCCTTTGATCATCGATTACAGGGATCTGTGGACAGGAAAACCTGATATTACATATTTTTCCAAATGGCATAAGAAATTTTCTGTTAACTGGGAAAGAAGGATATTGAATTTTGCAAATAATGTGATCATCAATACTGATTTTTCGAGGAAGAAGATACAAACGCTTTTCCCGGAAATTCAGACTTCCAAGTTCAAAGTTATCTACAACGGATGGGATAAAAATGATTTTCCAAATATCAAAAGAAAAAATGAAAAGAAATTAATTTTTTCTTATACAGGTGGTTTTTATGGAGAAAGAACTCCATATTTCTTCCTGAACGTACTGAAAGAACTTTTAGAGAAAAAACTTTTACCGGATAATATCGAATTCAGATTTATTGGAAATTATTTCAAAGATATCGAAAAGATGCTTACAAACAATAGATTACGGAAAGTTATAAAGATCGTTCCACAGGTTTCTCATAAGGAAAGTATTGCTCATTTATTACAAAGTGATTTCCTTTTGCTTTTTATTGCCAAGCGGAAAAGTGAGATCGTTCTTCCGGCAAAAATATTTGAATATCTCGCAGCCAAAAAACCAATATTGGCAATGATACCCGAAAAAGGAGAAGCTGCAAACTTGATCTTAGATAATAATGCCGGGTTAATTTCGGAAATTGACGATGAAGCTGCTATCAAGACGAACGTACTGAAGATGATCGATCTCCACAAATCAAATCAAGCAGAAATTTTTTTTGATCTGAATTTAAATGATTATAATACATATGAAAGAAAACATTTAACCAAGCAGCTCTCCAACATATTGAATGAGACCTCGGTATGAAAAAAATAACAATGCTTCATATTCAATTATTACCATTGCTCTCCGGTGCTCAGAATATGATGATAAACCTGTTAACATCACTCGATAGAAATAGATATGAAATATACGTTCTATCAAAGCCGGGCGGACCGCTTGTAGATAAATTGGAAGAATTAGAATTTCATCACATTCCCGTTAGATCGTTAAGGCGGAATATCTCAATACCGGATTTCATCGCTTTCTTTCATATCTTTAAAATATGTAAAAAATACAAGTTTGATATCGTTCATACTCATTCTTCAAAAACGGGTTTTATTGGCAGGATTGCAGCAAGACTGGCAGGGATACCTCGAATTATTCACACAGTTCATGGTTTTCCTTTTCATAGATTCCAACCCCGATATGTTCAGAAGTTTTATCAGATGCTGGAACGAATTGCTTCTCATTTTTGTGATAAAGTAATTTTTGTAAATAACGGTGAGCGTGAATTGGCAATAACAAAAAAAATCGTCTCTCCAAACAAGGCTCAAACGATTTACAACGGCATTGAACTTCCGGATATTAAGAAACTGAGATCACCGATAATAAAAAATAATTTTGTCATTGGAAGTGTACTTCGATTCTGGGAGCAGAAGAATGTAATAAATACGGTAAAAGCTGCAATAAAAGTCTGCCAGGATAGTAGTAAAATCAACTTTGTATTTATCGGAGATGGAGAACTTTTTATGGAATGTCAGGAAATTGTGAATTCAGCAGGAATGACAAGCAGGATATTACTTCCCGGTTGGCAGAATAACATATTGGATTGGCTCATCGGTTTCGATATATTTCTTCTGTTTTCCAGGTGGGAAGGTCTTCCGATCTCTATCCTTGAAGCTATGTCTGTCGGTTTACCGATAGTGGCTTCCGATATAAAAGGTAATAATGAATTGGTATCCGAAAAGAATGGTATTCTTGTTTCTATTAATGATATTGACAAATTGGAAGATGTTTTAACAAGTTTACCACATAAAAGGAAGGAACTTTCCGGTTGGGGAAAGTTTTCTAAGGATTTGGTAAGAGAAAAATTTAATATGAAAAACTTCGTTCTAAGTTATAGAAGATTATATGAATCATAAGTTTAAAAAATTATTACTTGTAATCGGCGATGTTGTTATTCTGTATGCGTCATTATATATCACGCTTTATTTAAGATATTCACAGCGTCCAAATCTTGAATTATGGCAGCAGCATTTAATGCCTTTCAGTATAATATTTATTTTCTGGCTGATAATTTTTTACATTTCAGAACTTTATGATTTCAACTTTGCTATCAATAATCGAAGATTTTACCGTCTTTCTCTCCGTAGTTTTCTTGCAGGCGGATTGATATCAACACTGTTTTTCTACTTAATTCCGGGAATAAATATTAATCCAAAAACAAATCTTTTGTTATTTGTAATTGATTTTGCTGTTCTATTTATCGCTTGGCGTCATTTTTTTAATTGGTCTCTTAAAGCTTATCTTCCAAAAGAAATAATAGCGATCATCGGGTATAATCTGCAGGTTAAAATATTAATGGAAGAACTTATTCATAAACCTCACCTGGGATATACAATACCTTTTGTCCTCATTCCCGATAAAACTTCTGATGTTAAATATCTTGATAAAAACAACATCACTGTCTATAAAGATGTAAATGATCTAAAAGAAATGATCATAAAAAATCGTATTTCTACTTTGGTTCTTGCTTGTGATCCAATAAAATCTGAAAAATTAAGCTCTGTATTGTTTAGCTGTCTGCCGTTAAAAATAAATTATATCAACTTGCATCATTTTTATGAAAATCTTACAGGAAAAGTTCCCGTAGATATTATTAATAAGATGTGGTTTCTTGAAAATCTCAGCGAAGGGGAAAAAAGGGTTTATGAAATAATAAAACGTGTTTTCGATGTTTCTTTTGCTTTGTTTGTATTGATAATATCATTCCCGCTGTGGATTATTTTTGGCATTATCATTAAAATCAGAAGCAGGGGAGAAATCATTTTCAAGCAGGAAAGAGTTGGTAAAAATGGTAAGAAATTTATAATATTCAAATTTCGTACAATGAAAAAAAGTAGTAATTCAAATCCAACCGAAAATGATGATAGTCGGATTACACGATTCGGTTCTTTACTAAGAAAATCAAGACTGGATGAGCTTCCCCAAATGATAAATGTTATCAAAGGGAATATGAGTTTCGTTGGCATCCGACCAGAGCAACCTGTTCTTGTATCGAAATTGGAAAAGCAAATACCATTCTACAATGAAAGAACATTGGTCAAACCGGGAATTACCGGTTGGGATCAGGTCTCGGGTATATATCATTCTCCATCGTATGAAGATACTTTAGAAAAATTACAATATGATCTATTCTATATAAAGAACAGGTCTTTCTATCTGGATTTATCGATAGTTCTGAAAACCATCAAAACCGTTCTCTCGAAATCCGGAAGATAATTAAGTAAGAAAAATAAATTAATCCTTTAGGAGTCTAAGTGAAAAAAATTATTATACTTATTTTAATAGGAATATATATTAATACTTTTGCAATAAAAAACTGGAAAATATATACAAATACAAATCACATATATGATATTCAGCAGATAGGCAACGAATTATATCTTGCAAGCTGGGGTGGTTTGGAAATTTATGATCTGAACAATGAACAATTAAAAGAAAAATACACAACAATAGATGGATTATCTAATAATGAGTTAAGAGCATTGGATTATATACAAGAGAAAAATATATTGATGATCGGGACAAAAGGAAACGGAGTAGATCGTCTGGAAAATAGTAATTTTATAATGTCGATAAATGAAATTATCGGATTAGCATCCGATCTAGTTAATAAAATCGTTCATAAAGATTCATTGATCATTGTTGCCACAAAAGAAGGTGTTAGTATTTTTGCAGATAATCCCGAATTTCCTTTCCCATTTCTGGTGAATAACTACACAATTGAAAATGGTCTTTCTGCAAATAATATCACATCATTGCAGGTTTCGGAAGACGGATACCTTTACTGCGGAAGTGAATTCGGTTTAGATATTGTTCATATCGATTCTATGAATGTTCTTAGTGCATGGGATCATATTAATGAAGACAATTCGATCATTCCGAGTGAAAAAATATCTTCTATCTCTTTGAACAATAATACTATTGCTATTGGAACAGGTAGTGGTGTAATATTAACCGATAACATCCATAATCCCGGATCCTGGACAATTTATAAAGAAGGAGAACCTATATATCCTGTATACCTTGATAATGAGAATAATCTGTGGTTCAGTTATGGTGTGTGGAATGATGATATTCTAACGATACAGGATTCATCGGATTATGCTGTAACAAAAATTCCTGAAAGCGGAACCGAGATCTCCTGGCTAAAAGGTGAAGCAGGCTTGAATACTTCTGACATTATGGGTTTTGAAGAAATTAATGGACAAATATGTGCATTTACATGGGGAGAAGGATTGTTCTTTTATGATGGAAATGATTGGGATTCAAATGTAAAATCAGATTGTATAATAGCAAATTTG
>JAIORR010000175.1 GCA_021108055.1 Candidatus Cloacimonadota bacterium | reverse complement strand
CAGTTCATGGCTCCGGAAGATATGAAAGCTGCTGCGGGGAAAGTGCTCTCTGTGAATAATCACAACATCCTGCTCACAGAAAGGGGAACAACGTTCGGGTATCACAACCTGGTAGTAGATTTTAGAAGTTTTGCCATCATGAAAAAGATCGGATATCCTGTTATTTACGATGTAACGCACAGTCTGCAGAAACCTTCCATCGATAAAACATCCGGAGGAACTCCCGAATTTGCACCAATGATGGCAAGAGCTGCGTTGGCTACCAGCAATGTGGATGGTTTGTTCATCGAAACGCATCCGAATCCGAAGAAAGCTCTCAGTGATGCTGATACAATGCTGCCGTTAGATAAAATTCCGGAAATACTGGATGAATGCTTGAGTGTTTTTTAGCAAAAGAAAACTGCTGTCTTTTGTGATTTAATTTGAGCACAGTTTAAAATGAACGAGATATGAGGTGAATGTGAAAGACTTTAATAAAATAAAATTATTGATCCTGGATTGTGACGGAGTTCTTACAGACGGAAAGGTGATCTATGACAGCAATCAAAATGAACTCAAGAATTTTTCTGCGAAAGACGGAATAGGAATAAAACTGCTTTCATTCAGTGAGATCAAGATTGCCATTATCACCGGAAGAGAATCTGAAATGCTATCTAAACGTTGTGAAGACCTGGGAATTACGATGCTTTTCCAGAAAATAAGAAACAAAATAAAAAAGACTAAAGAACTTATCAATGGGCTGCATCTGAATTGGGAGAATGTTGCATATCTCGGAGATGACTGGAACGATTATCCGGTAATGGAAAAATGCCAAATTTCTGCTGTTCCAAATGATGCGTTTGACGACATTAAAAACAAAGTGGATATAATTACAAAGAGAAAAGGCGGGGAAGGAGCAGTTAGGGAATTTATCGAAATCATTTTGAAAAAACAGGGAATTTATGAAGAAATTGTGGAGAAGTTTATTTCCAATCTTAAAAATCTGTAGTCTGTTACTATTGTTTTTTGCATGCACGCAAGCGGAGGATATTTCTTATCTTCCAATTGAAGATGAGATTCCGGATGAACAGGCAGACTCCATTAAGGTCATTGCATCAACCGACAATGTGATCGATTATGAACTCACCGCTGTTCATATGTACAAATATTACAAGACAAAACAAACATTTGCAGATACAGTATTCATCATATTCTATAACTCGGATGCGACAATAAAATCTACTCTTTCCTGCGATAAAGCAGAGGTAGATGATGCAAAAAATATCCTCACCGGAATGGGGAATGTGATCGTTAAAAGTAAAAACGGTACAATGAAAGCACCCTTTATGATACTTGATAGAAATACAGAACAGATATTCGCAAAACAGGGTGTAACAATGATCCGTGAAGGTAATGTTCTTCATGGTGCGGAAATGAAAACAGACATTTATTTAGATAGAGTCGAGATAATAAGTGTGAGCGCAGAAGGGAAACTGGATGAAAAAGATATCGACTGGTAAGAACATCTTTTTGAAGATTTCTTTTATATCTTTTTTGTTATATTCTTTATTCCTGTATTCGGAAGAGACCGAACTTCGACCATATAAACTTATCAATGCAGACAAACTGATCCTGACGAAAGTGCACGAGGGATATATCACGAATTTAATCGGGAACGTGCATTTTTTTTATGGAGAAACAGAATTTTTTTCCGATGAAGCAGATATCTTTGAAGAAGAAAAAATAGCAAGACTTCGAGGTAATGTAAAAGTTTATGATGATACACTAAACCTGTATGCAGATAAAGTAGATTATTTCCGAATGACAGAAAAGCTGGTCCTCGATGAAAATGTATTAGTCAATGAAGCTCACAAAGATTCGACCATCCGTACTTTTAAAGCAGAGCATGTTGATTATTTCAGGATAGAAAGGGAATTATATGCTCTTGAAAATGTAAGGATGTATGACGAACGTGAAGACCTTAATGGCTCTTGCGGTCAGCTTAATTATTATCTTATTGACGGTTATGGTTACCTGATGAAAAGTCCGGCTTTGAGTTTGGCTGGTGAAGACTCCATTCAAGTTTCCGCAGAAAAAATGGAATATTTCAAAGATTTTGAGAAAGTGGTTGCTACGTTCAATGTGATAACTCAATCAAATGAATTCGATTTAACCAGTGACTTTCTACTTTATTTTGCACAGGAAGATAAAGCTATCTATTTAGGCGATCCGAAATTTAGTTCCGAAAGTGCTGATGCTTCCGCTATTGAACTACAACTTTTTTTTGAAGATAAAAAAATGAAAAAAGCTGTCCTGAAGGATTCCTGTTCTGTATATTTTAAAACGGATGAGGAGAGTTCTGATATTAGCTGGGTAACAGCAAATTCAATGTATTTCGATTTTAAAGATGGAAAGGTAAAGCTCTTTGATGCGCAAGACAATGTAGATTCCTATTATCACCAGGATGAAACTGATAAAAAAGAAATGGCAATTAACAAAGCTACAGGTAAACACCTCATTATTTCCATAAACAATGAAAATGAAATCGAAACAATTGATATGAGAAAGCAGGTGCAGGGTTTATATAAATTTCATAAAAAATAGATAAAGACATTATAGTTAATTAATTTGAGCATATTCCATTCCAACCTAATTACAAAGTTCCAACAAAACCTTGACAGATAAAGAGAAATTTTTAAAAATAAAACCGGATATGGAAAGAATAGAGACAAAAAATTTAGTTAAGATTTACGGAAAGAGAAGAGTTGTAAATAAAGTTAGTATTTACATAAACCAGGGTGAAATAGTTGGAATTCTGGGACCAAACGGAGCTGGGAAATCTACAACTTTTTATATGATTCTGGGGTTGATAAAAGCTAATGAAGGTAAGGTTTTTTATGATGATATTGAGATTACCGGATTACCTATGTATAAACGTGCAAAACTCGGTATCGGCTATCTTGCCCAGGAACCTTCTATTTTTCATAAACTGACCGTGGAACAGAATATTATGGCCATTCTTGAAACCATAAATATATCTAAAAAGGAAAGAAAGCGAAGATTGGAAGAGCATCTTGAAGATTTAGGTCTTGCTGATCTTGCCAAACAAAAAGCATATACACTTTCCGGTGGGGAAAGAAGAAAACTGGAGATCACACGTTCACTTGTTACTTCTCCTTCATTTATGTTGATGGATGAACCATTTGCCGGTGTCGATCCTCTCGCTGTTGCAGATATTCAGGATATTATCGGTAAACTCAGAAAAAAAAATATCGGAATATTCATTACAGATCATAATGTATTAGAAACTTTGAAAATTACAGAAAGAGCTTATATTATATTTAACGGCGAAATACTTTTGTCCGGTACTTCCAGAGAATTGGTGAACAATGAAAAAGCTCGTGAAGTTTATCTTGGAGACAGATTTACAAATCCTTTCGGTAATGAGTAGACCAGTATGTATATCTCAAATTATTTTAATAAATGGAGATTTAATAAACTGAAATGGAAAGAATGAAACAAACTCTTTATCAGAAGCAAACACAGAATTTGTTATTAAAACCTAAAATGCTTCAATCTCTTGAAATGCTTGCAATGCCGCTTATGCAACTTGAAACTCATCTGAAGCAGGAAATGGTGACAAATCCAATGCTTGAGCTGCAGGAGTTTAAAGAAGATGAAGAGAGTGAGAATGAACAAATTACAGAGAATATTTCAGAAACATTAAAAGAGGAAAGTGATCCTGAACTGAAAAAAACACTGGAAGAAACAAAAGAACTCAGCGAAATTCTGGATTCTTTCTATGATTCTTATAATGAAAACACAAGCGGTATTCAAGTTTCGGAAGGTGTTAATTTCGATCAGATTTTAAGAACAAAAGAAGACAAAAAAGTAGAATTCATTGATCAGCTTGATGAAATTAAATTGAATAAAATGGAATATGAATTCGCATATGAATTGATCGATAGTATTGATGATCATGGCTTTTTGCCAAAAGATTATAATGTAGAAAAATTAGCAAAAGAGTATGGAATTACTGCAAAAAAAGTAAAAGAAATTCATCAGGAAATTTTACATTTTGAGCCACGTGGAATAACTGCTCGAAATATCCAGGAATGTCTTTTGGCTCAGCTTGATGATAGTATACAGAACGAAATACTGACCCAATTGATAAAAGAAAATTTCGATGATATTATTCATAAACGTTACAAGAAGATAGCTGCAAAATTTGGAATTACAATGATTATGGTTTTAAGTTTGAAACAGAAAATTTCTCGATTAGATCCCAAACCCGGCTTGCGACTACAAAATAACCAAACCAATTATGTGATACCAGATGTAATAATAAAAAAGATCGATGGTAAATATGAGATTATCATAAATGATTTTTCTTTTCCAAAAATCAGAATGAGCAGAAGATATAAGGAGATCCTCAAACAGGTCAGGAAAGATAAAGTGGCTGTAGAATATGTAAGGGATAAGATCAATTCTGCTAAATTTTTAATAAAATCAATTTACCTCAGGGGGAGAACATTAGAAAGAGTTACTCAAGCTATTATTAACAATCAGATGGGTTTTTTCTATGAGGATACCGGATTTCTGGATCCTCTTACGTATTCAACGATAGCAGAAGAACTTCAGGTAAATGAATCGACTATCTCGAGAGTTGTTAAAAGCAAATATGCAGATACTCCTTTCGGGATCATGTGTTTGAAAGATTTTTTCACAAGCAAAGCAGGAAAGGATATTCATTATAATTCTGTTTCCCGTCATAACATTGAGATCCAGATAAAAAAAATGATCGATGCTGAAGATATACGTAACCCGTTAAGCGATCAGGATATTGCAAACAAGCTTAAAGAAGATGGAATCAATGTATCCCGCCGCGTTATTGCAAAATATCGAAAATCAAAAGGAATTTTAAACAGTCATCTCAGGAGAGTTGAGTGAAAGAATTTCATGTAATCATTGTTGGCGGAGGACCGGGTGGATATGTGGCTGCCATAAGGCTTATGCAGTATGGCATCAATGTTGCGGTCATAGAAAAAGAACGTCTCGGCGGAGTGTGCTTGAACCACGGCTGCATTCCTACAAAATCTCTGGTTAAAGTTGCAGATCTGTTCTCGGAGATCAGGGAATCGGAAAACTTTGGAATAAATCTAAAAGATCCTGTGGTTGATTATGAAAAAGTATGGGAAAGAAAGAACAACATTGTAGAGAAACTTGTTTCCGGTATCGAATTTATCTTTAAGAAAAAAAGTATTCCTGTTATAAATGAAGAAGTCATAAAAATTGAAAAAGCAGATAATGGTTACAAAATTTGTTCAAGGTCTTCGGAATATCAAGCGAGATTTGTGATCCTTGCCACAGGTTCTTCTCCAAAAGAATTGCCTTTTATCAAGTTTGACGGAAACAGGATTTTTTCTTCGAGAGATATTTTAAAAATGCAGCAGCTTCCCCAAAGCCTTGTAGTTATCGGTGGCGGTGTGATCGGTTGTGAATTTGCCTCGATCTATAGCCGGCTTGGAGTAAAAGTGGAAATAGTTGAGTTTCTTCCTAAGCTCGTTTTTAATGAGGATGAAGAGATTTCCAGAAGACTGGCTATGGCTCTGAAAAAATCCGGTATTAAACTGCATCTGAATACTGCTGTAGAAAATTACGAAGATAAAAACGGGAAGATCATTCTGAAGCTTTCTAATGGCAAACAGATCGAAACAGAGAAAGTTCTGGTCAGTGTGGGAAGACAACCTGCTATGGAACTGGAATTTATTAATTGTGATCTTATAATGGAAAACGGATTTATTAAAATATCAGATGATTTCCGGACAAATCTTAACAATGTATTTTCCATTGGAGATGTAACAGGAAAATTGATGCTGGCTCACACCGCCAGCAAGCAAGGTCTTATCGTCGCCGATATTATCGATAATGAATTAAATGGAAAAGATCACAAAATATTCAAGTTAGAATACGAGAATATTCCTAGAGGTACTTTCACCGAACCGGAAATAGGTTCTGTTGGATTAACGGAAAAGCAGGCGAAGGAAAAATATGAAGATATCCTTATCGGGAAATTTCCGTTTTCTGCAAACGGAAAAGCATTGGGACTCGGTAATTCATTTGGCTTTGTAAAAGTAGTTGCAGATGCAAAAACAAAAAAACTTATTGGCTTGCATATCATAGGTCCTCTGGCAACCGAACTAATTGCACAGGGAAGTATCCTGATAGGAAAAGAAACAGAGATAGAAGATGTGGAAAAAATCGTTTTTGCCCATCCTACTCTTTCCGAAGCTATTATGGAAGCAATTGAAGACCTGGAAAATAAAGCGATTCATAAGGTTTAAATTTGAAATAAATGACATATCTAAGAAAACCGAGCTGGCTGAAATCAAATAAACTTGGCGCAGCAAGATCAAGTGAAATAATTAAAAGTTTAAGAAGATATAATCTTCACACTGTTTGTGAAAGTGCTAAATGTCCAAACAAAGGAGAATGCTTCGATAGAGGAACAGCAACTTTTATGATATTGGGAAATACATGTACAAGAAATTGTGCATTCTGTGCTATCGATAAAAATAAAGACAATTTACAGAAACCGGATAAGCAGGAAACGGAAGCGATCGCAAAATTATCAAAAGAACTTGGATTGAAACATATTGTGGTTACCACGGTTACACGAGATGATCTTGTTGATGGAGGTGCATCACAATTTCTGGAAGTTGTAAGGTGTATTAGAAAATATTGCGAGAAGAATGTCTCTATTGAATTATTAATTTCAGATCTTAATGGAGATTTGGAACAAGTGGAAAAGATAGTGAAAGCAGGTCCGGATATTTTGAATCACAATGTCGAGACTGTACCAAGATTATATCCAACAGTAAGACCGATGGCAAGTTTTCAACAGTCTCTGAATGTTTTGCGAAAAGCACGGCAGACAGATAAAAAGATACTTACAAAAAGTGGATTTATGCTCGGTTTGGGTGAGACGAAAGAAGAAGTGCTTAACCTTTTGAAAAGCCTACGGGATATGGAAGTCGATATTGTAACTATCGGACAGTATATGGCTCCTTCACGAAAGCATCATCCTGTCATCGAATATATCCATCCGGCAGTATTTAATTTTTTCAAAGAAGAAGGAGAAAAGATGGGATTCAAAATAGTGGAATCCGCACCTCTTGTAAGAAGTTCTTTCCATGCGGAAAAAGCGAGAAAATTTTTAAAATATAAAAATACCGATAAACAACGACACGAAGAAAT
>JAIORR010000199.1 GCA_021108055.1 Candidatus Cloacimonadota bacterium | reverse complement strand
TTTCTTTTTGCAGTAAGCTCCGCTTCTTTAAGTTTTGAAATATCCACAAAGGTTTCTATCAATAATTTCTTATCACCGATATTAATCGATTTTACTGTATTTAATACGGGAACTTTTTCACCCTTTGCAGACAGCAGGATTTTTTCTTCATTATAAATAGTTACACCTTTATCTGTTATGGGACATTGACCTTCCGAAGCCGTGCAGATCAATTCATAACAGATATTGCCGTTGATTTTTTCCTTTTCCGCTCCTATCATCTCTTCTGCAACCGGGTTTGCATATTCGATAATATGCGTTTCTGCATTAATAAGAACAACTCCGGCTTGAGTGGAATTTAATATCGCTTTAGCAAATTCATCACTTTCCTGAAGTGACTTTACCATTTCATTAAGGGAGATAGCGAGTTCATCTTTTTGTGAACGAACATCAACCTGTACATTCAGATCACCTCCTGCAATTATCCTTGCCTTTCCGGTTATTTCCTGCAGGCTTTCTTGTATATCATTAAATGAATCTGCCAGTTCCCCGACCTCATCCGAAGATGCTACTTCAAGATGCTGATTCAAATCTCCTTTGGATATCTGCTGTGCAGCTTTTGATATCTCTTTGATCGGATTTGAGAGAGTTTTGGAAAACACAAAAGCTAAAATGATAACAATGAATGAAAATATCAACAGCAAATAAAATGTGACATTCCTTATGATAAAAGCAGATTTGAAAGCTAAAGATATAGATTCTGTTGCAATAAGTCCCCATCCCCAGCCATCGAAGTTACCTTCGCCTTTCAAATTGTAATAAGCGCTTATAACTTCTTCATTTCTATCGTTTATATATTGGAAAATACCTGTATTACCACTAAGAAGTTTCTGAACGACCGGGTAATCATATAGACGATATTTAGTAAGGAAATCTTTTTCATCCGGACCTGCCAGGATTTCTCCTTTCCTGTTGAGCAGGTAAGCGTGATTGTTTCCCAGAGTTCTTTTATCCAGAACCTGAACTCTTTCAATAATATGATCCATCCTCACCCTGGTAGTTAACACCCCAACAACTTTTTTGTTTGTTTCATCTGTAATAGGTGTATTATATCCAAGAACCATTTTCCAACCGGCTGTTTCCGCATTATAAACATCGAGGGGAACCACTTCACCTTGTTTACATCGAAGTGTTTTCCTGAACCAGTCTCTTTCTGCTCGAGAGTTTCCGATAAGGTCTTTTCGAGTGCAGGCAATGATCTTTCCATCAAGGTCGATTACAGTAATTGCAAGATAATCGGGAAATGAACCGATAACTTCTTCTATATAATTCTGTTTTGCTTGGTTGTTATTGCTTTCAAATACATCTGCCTGAGAGAGAATATTTATATTCTGATAATTTGAATTTACATAATACGATATTTTTCTTCCGCAATCCTGAGTAAGATTACTTAAAGAAAATGTAATTGTCTCTTTCAGGTGTTTTTTACTGATCGAATAAGAAATAATTCCCAGAATGATAAAAGGGATCAACGATATCAAAAGGAAATAAACAAGTAGTTTCTTTCCTATACTGAATTTGATTTTGCTTTGTTGTTTCATTTATCCTCCGGGACAAATAACTCGACTCGAGTTTTTCAAACCCGAGTCGGGTTATTTAGAATGTCATTCCCAACACCAATTGGGAATCTCAAGTAATCTCTTAATAATCACCATCATATTTTACTTCTTCTACAACCTTCGGAAGGGCGAGAGTTTCTCTTGTCCCATCGACTGACCCAGTGAAATAGTCTTTCAGAATTTCACGGGTTACAAAGTCGAAGGTTAAGATTTACGGGAAGACCACTTCTGCTTTGGTATCAGACAACTTTCTTACTTTTAGTTCTTCATCGAAGTATTTTCCAACACCCCTAATTAAGCCGATCATAATATCGATTAGATTTCTGTGAGAAATGTATTCGATCACCAGAGTCCTGTCATCTTTCCATTCATATTTAAATTTTGGTGGTTTGGCGTTCGGAATATTTGAAGTTACCGAACTGTGCACTTTATTCATTTTCAAGATGAAATCTTTTGCAGATTCCACTTCTCTGAAATAGACTTCATATATCTTTGGTGCAAATGTTTTCATCCAGTATTCGCCAAACGCATCCGCAGCTTGTTCAAGCGATATGTTCAGAACCTTACAGGTAGAATCGACCATTTTTAATATAATGTCATCATCGAAATCCTGGACAGCATTAATGATAATGTAAGGATCGATATCTGATAATTCTAAAATTTCATTCCATTTTTCAATACTGTAATTGTCTTTGATCATGTTTTTTAAACAAATCGCAATAATACCTTTCATATTATCTCCTTTTTTTTACTACTTTCTGTGCCATCCACTGAAGTGGAAGGTTAATTTTTACTTACCTTGTCCCATCGACTACTACTTTCTGTGCCATCCACTGAAGTGGAAGGTTAAGTTTTCCAGTGTAAGAATAATACCTATCTCGACCTTATCTATTGCAGATTGCGGCATTACAGGAAATTCCGCATCTCGGGGATCTTGAGCAATAGTAAGACCGCCATTCTCTTTAATAATCCTCATTCCTTCAGCTCCATCATCATTTGCACCTGTAAGGATAATTCCGATGAGTTGATTTTTGTAAACCTCTGCTGCGCATTTGAATAAAACATCGATAGAAGGTCTTGAATAATTTACTTTCTCATCTACAGAGAGAGAGAAGGTTTTGTCTTCTTCGATCAACAGGTGATAGTTGGGAGGAGCGAAATAAATATTCCCCGGTTTGATGGTTTCTTTTTCATCGGCTTCTTTTACTTTTAAAGCACAATGTTTATTGAGATGTTCAAATAAATATCCGGATTGATATTTGTGAATATGCTGAACAACAATAATAGGCAGTGGAAAATCTTTTGGAAGCGTTGAGAAAAGTTTAGTCAAAGCTTCAAAACCACCGGCAGACACGCCAATGACAATTGCTTTGAAATCCGAGATATTAAAATTATTCTTCGTTTTCATTTTTTCCTGTAGATCTTGTTTTTTTTATCGACTGGATTAAATTTTTTTTCTATGCTGGAAAAATTTAGAGATTCTTTACTACCAATAGCAAGGAAACCTTTGTGTATCAGGCTGCTGTCGAAAAGATTGAGGACACGATCCCGCAATATTTTATTGAAATAGATGAGGACGTTTCTACATAAGATCAAATGCATTTCACCAAAATCACTGTCAGTAACTAGATTGTGATTTGCAAAAGTGATATTTTTTTTTAAAGAATTGTCAATAATTGCAGATTTATATTTTGCATGATAATAATCTGAGAAAGAGTGTTTACCACCGGCTTTCTGGTAGCTTTGAGTAAATTCTTTAATTTCATCGAGAGAATATATTCCATTTCTTGCTTTTCTCAATGCTACGTTATTGAAATCGGTAGCAAAGATAGTGGTTTTGTGATACAGATTTTCTTCTTTTAGAATTATTGCCAGGGAATATGCTTCTTCTCCTGTAGCACATCCGGCATGCCATATCTTTATGAACGGGTAAGTATCGAGGTAGGGAACAATGTTTTCCCTGATGGAACGATAAAACTCCGGATCTCGAAACATTTCTGTAACAGTTATCGAAAACTCGGCGAGGATAGAATTGGAAAAGGAACGATCTTGATGCATTCTGGGGATCATTTCGCTGATCTTCTTGATAGCGAATTTTTTCTGAAGATTTTGTATTCTTCTTTTGATGGAAGCTTTTGCATAATTCCTGAAATCATATCCGTATTTTTGAAAGATCGCTTCCAGAAAAATATCTACTTCAGTGCCTTCTTTTTTGGTCTTTTCCATGATCTTTTACCCTATATTTTGTAAGAATACCACAATAATAGTTCCATTTGGTTTATTATCTTCTATAAATATTTTTCCTCCATATTTTTCAATTGTTTTTTTTACGATGTACAAACCTATTCCGGTACCTCCTGTTTTACCAAAATGGAAACCTTCCTCAAAAACACTTTCTTTAATATTATCCGGAATGCCTTGTCCATTATCGGCAATTCTTATTTCGCATTTTTTTTGTTTCCTATTAATAGTGATATTTATCTTATCCGCTTTTCCGTGTATGACCGCATTACTTATGATATTGTCAAAAATAGAGCTTATGGTTTGATCGGCAAGAACCTGTGCCTTTCCTTTTACGCTAAACTCAACATCTGGTTTTGCAGCAATTATTTTATTGATAGCCTTGTTCAGATCAATCGGTTTTAACCCTTTACGAGAAGAAATAGCCATTTCTATTCCTCGCATTCTATTGATCAATTCAACGCTTTTTTCGATACTTTTTTTACTCTTTTCCAGAACACTTTCATCGTGATTTGCTTTGTATAATCTTAATGCACTGATAACAACGGAGAGATTATTTAAGATGTCGTGCCTTAGTATTTTGTTTAACAATTTAAGATGTTCACGATTCTCTAACAACTCATTTTGTACTTTTTTACGTAGTTCGATCTCGTTTTCCAACTTGACCTTGTAATTATGCATATCCAGAAAAATTCTGACTTTCCCAATTAAGACATTCGTGATCAACGGTTTTGTTATAAAATCAATTCCGCCGGCTTCTACTCCTTTGATGTTATAATAATTCTGGGAATATATAGCGGAGACAAAGATTATGGGAATAAGTTTATTCTTTTTGTCCTTTTTAATTATTCTCACTGTTTCAAATCCGTCCATTTCCGGCATTTGTACATCCATAATGATAAGTGCAAAATCATATCTGGATATTTGTTTAATGGCTTCTTTACCGGATAATGCTCTGATAAAATCAACATCAAAATCCTGGAGCAGTGTTTCAAGAGCAATAAGGTTTTCTATCTTGTCGTCAACGATCAATATTTTTGATTTTACTTTCATGATCATTCCTTTTTTTAATTTGAAGTTTCTTGTAAACATCAGGGTATAATTTTTTCATACAATCGGGACATATTCCATGACTGAAAGCCACATCGGAATGTAGGCTGATATAAGATTCTACTTCACTCCAATATCCTTTATCGTCGCGTATTTTTTTACATGAAGCACAGATCGGGAGTAAACCCTTGAGGGTTTTTATATTATTTAATGCTTCTTTAAGTTCCGAGATCAATCTTTCACGTTCGATCTTCTGCTTGTGTAGTTCTAAAAATATTTTTACTTTCCCGATTAGCAATTCCGGTATAATGGGTTTTGTAATAAAATCTACAGCACCTGCCTCTACGCCTTTTATCTTATAAAAATCTTCTGAGTAAATGGCAGAGACAAAAATAATAGGAATATGCTTCGACTTATTTATATTCCTGATAAATGAAACAGTTTCAAATCCGTCCATTTCCGGCATTTGTACATCGATAAGCATTAGTGCAAAATCATGAGTCAGCGTTTTTTCCAGAGCTTCATTGCCAGATAGAGCACGGATGAATGCTACATTAAAATCACTTAAAAGTGTTTCCAGTGCAATCAGATTTTCTACCCTATCATCGACTATCAGAATTTCCGGTTTTGAACTTTCCATATTATTCTACCTGCTTTTTAGCAAAGAGAAATAGAAGGTTGTTCCTTTACCAATTTCAGATTCCAGCCAGATCTTCCCATTATTCATTTCAATTATCTTTTTTACTGTTGTAAGTCCAATCCCTGTGCTTTCAACTTCATCTCGAACTTCCAGAGTCTGGAATATCTTGAATATTTTTTTAAAGTATTTTTTGTCTATGCCGGGTCCATTATCGGAAATAAAAAATTCCCATAAATCGCCATCATCTTTATACCCGATATTTATTATTCCCTTTGGCTTATCCATATAATTTACGGCATTACTTAATAGATTCAGAAAGACCTGACTGATCCTTATTTTTTCAAAATGTATATGTGGAAGGTCAGAAGTTACATTGATCTTTATATGGTCAGGCGGATTAACAGCATCTATAACTTCGAGCAATATTTCATTGAGATCGATATTTACTTTTTCTTCCTCTATTCTTCCTACTCTGGAATATTGCAGTATTCCATCGATGAGGTTATGCATACGATGAACTCTATCTATCAGAAGGTTCATTTGTTCTTTTCCTTCGGCATCGAACTTATCTTCGTAATCTTTTAATATCCAATTTGCCATTGTACTGATTCCTCGCAAAGGGGCTTTGAGGTCATGGGAAACAACATGAGCGAATTCTTTCAGTTCGAGATTTGTATCTTCTAATTTTTTAATAAGTTGAAGCCTGCTTTCTTCAGCCTTTTTACGATTAGATATATCTATATCGGTTCCTCTATAACCAAGAAGGTGGTTGTTATCATCTATTATTGGAATTGCGCTTGTAAGAAGACAAACAACATCTCCGTTTTTATTATTAACCTGATTTTCCAGTTCGCGGAATGGTTTTTTTTGCGAGAATAATCTAAAGGAATTCTTTCTCAATTCTTCTCTGTCTTCATCTATGAAAAGATCAAAGAAATGTTTTTTGCCAACAAGTTCTTCCGGTTTGTAACCAAGAATAGTTGTTACCATAGTGCTCGAATAAGTATATAATCCTTCAGTATTTATTTCCCATATCCATTCCTGGGCATTCGATGCTACCTGTTGAAATCGTTCTTTGCTTTCCTGCAGGTTATTAAAGAGCACTTCCAGGTTTTCTTTTTGTTTTATTGAGAGCAAATACATCCTCTGAAATTTTTTATGAGATTGTATCCTCAGGAAATTGATCAGGAATGATATCGATATAGAAGTAAATAATCCAAAACCTATCTGATTATAGTATTCCGAAAAATGCATGATATACATCAGAGATGCAGTAAAAATGAAGGCAGTTATAATTGAAAGAAAGAACCAGCGGAAGGAAAGAAAGAAAATCCCACATCCAAGAATAAGGAAATAATAGTTTGCAAGTTGAAAAACACTTTGGGACAGATATGTATTAATAAAAATATTGATATATACAAGAAGGATCAAAAAGAAAGCAATTTTATAAGCCTTTTGATGAGAGATCATTTTCCTGTTAAGAATATAAAAGGTTATCAGGGAAATAAATGATACAGCGATAGACGCTATTGTGATCCCAATGCGTACATTTAAAAAACGTATAAAGATCTGACCGATCACAAAGATCAGGTAGAGAATACCCAGACCCAATGTTAAGGATTTTACATTTTCATAAAAAACATGATCTATTCGTTGTTCGAGTTCGTCATTGTTCAATTCCAAGTTAGCACTAAGCTCGTTTATGATTTCTTTTTTTGCTTTCAAAATTACTCCTATATAAATTTTTTATTGTCAGTTTAAAAGATAAGCCATCACAGAATTTGTCAATAAAACTCTCATATAATTGCTCCCGATTTCAGAATATTTTTATTATTAATACAATA
>JAIORR010000185.1 GCA_021108055.1 Candidatus Cloacimonadota bacterium | reverse complement strand
TCATCTGTTTCCTGCAATAAAGGGGACAATTTTGTTGAAGGTTGAATTAATTTTGTCCGAATTATTATCTTAAGCCACACTTCGGTTTCTCTCAACTCTTTTAGAGCTACTTTCAATTTATGAATAAAATCAGCCTTAGATTCAGCACTTTGAGCCTCTCCGTAATTTGGAGCAGGTGATGTTCCGCTTCTCAGTATTTGAAAAGAAATGTGTTTACCTGCTTTTGTTTCAGGTAGTTGATCAGAAACATTAATAATTCTAACCGCATAATCAATAAAACGTTCCTGTAAATCAAACTTCTTTTGATTATTTTCCTTATTCTTTTCTTTTTCACTCATTTATTTTTTTCCTTCATCATTGGATATTCCGTGTTGGTTATTGGATATTATTTTCAACTTACCAACTTAATTCTTCAAAAAGCCCCATTTTTAGGGTTCTCTCTCAGTTCCTATTGCAAGGGCATATTCTTCTACGATCTTTCCTTTAAGTACATGCTCTGAAAATATTTTTTTTATTTTATCTTCGGTTAGATCACCATATTTTACAGGGGTTTCCCCTTTTAGTTCTACTGTAGCCATTGGTTCGCGACTGCAAAGTCCGGCACATCCGGAAGTTGTTACGATCACATCATCCCGACCGGATTCTTCGACTACTTTAATAACAGCATTCATAATTGGTCTTGCTCCGGCAGCAATACCGCAGGTTCCCATATGAACAGTTATTTTTGCATTAGAAATTCCCTCGCGAAGAAGTGCTGCTTTTCTAACCTTTTTTCTGATTTCTTCAAGGTCTTTAATATTTAATTTAGGCATCCTGCTTTTCCTCCATAGACTTATATTGTTTAACAATCTTGGGAATATCTGCTCGTTTCAATTTACCGTGAACATCTTCATTAACCGTGATCACAGGAGCCAATCCGCAACAACCGAAACAACGGGCAGTTTCGAGAGTGAAATTCATATCTTTTGTAGTTTCTCCCACCTTGATATCCAGTTCATCTTCGAGAGCTTCTATAAGCCCCGGAGCTCCCTGAACATGGCAGGCAGTTCCAATGCAAACGGTTACAATATGTTTTCCTCGTGGTTCAAGATTGAAAGCATTATAAAAAGTGACAATATTATAAATATCTGCAAGATGTACATTTAGCTCATCAGATACATATCTCAAAATATCTTCGGGAAGGTAGCGGAATTCTTTATTTATCTGCTGAAGAATCGGCAATAGATTACCTTTCTGATCACGATATTTATCCATAATCGGTTTAACTTTCTTTAAATCTTCATTCTTTAGTTTTATATATATTTTTTCGACAGGATAAAGCGCAATTGATACAGGACAATTTTGAGTGCAAGCTGCACAACCGGTACATTTATCTTCATCCACGTACCTGGGATTTTTCTTTACTACTACTTTGAAATTCCCAGCTTCACCAACCACTTTTCCCAGTTCGGCATTTGTGATGATCTCGATATTCGGATGCCTTCCGCAATCCACCAGTTTTGGCGAAACAATACACATGGCACAATCGTTTGTGGGAAACGTCTTATCCAATTGAGCCATAGTACCGCCAATAGCCGGTGTTTGTTCAAGAAGATAAACCTTAAACCCGGAATTCGCCAGATCGAGCGAAGATTGAATTCCTGCAATTCCTGCACCTACAACCAGTACAGAACCAACTTTCTTTTTAGTCATTAAATAATACTCCTTAAAGAAATTGATAAGAAATTATTTATTCATAGATTTATTCTTTTCTTCCGATCTTATCTTTTTCCTCACTGCAAAATCTTTTATTATACGTAGCAGACTTTTTTCATTTACTTTTCTGCTTTCATGACACAAGCCGTGACTGTTTTCAACATAATGTTGGTATAGTGCTTCCGCATATACTTGCTTTCCTATTGAAGTTCTGACCATAACTGTGGTATATCCATCTTGCGAGCCGACACCACCAACCGAAATATCTGCAAATTCATTGGAAAAATCGTTGCAGGCGAGACAAGCCGGTCTGGCAATTTCTTCGATCTCGTCCAATGGGATATGAAAACTTACATTCGATTTCATTTTCAGGATCAGATTTTCTTTGATATTAACTTTCTCAATATCATCTAAATCTATCTTATGTGTTTTCGCAAAATTTTTCTTTGAAAGGTCTTCAATAGTGAAACACTGCATACAGAATAAACCGATCGTAAATATTATCAGGTTTGAGGGAACAATATTCAGTAACTGCATTTTACGGATTGCCTCTATCTGGCATGGAGTTCCGACAATAGCCAGTTTTTTCATAGATTCCGAAGCAGATTCTTTGATTACTTTTATTATGGGAAAACTCGTGGAATAAATATTTCCCAGTTCATCGAGGTGTTGTGTTTCCGCGAAACTTGAGCCGGCAGCATCTATTATATCTGAACGGGTTTTTGCAATTATCGGTTTTCTTCCATGAGTACCCATTCTTTTGGAAACAATAGCACCATCGATCACTTTATTTTCTAATAGATATATTAAAATGGAAGTGACTACACCACCATCTGTGGCAACCTTAAGAACATCTTCATCTGTCGATCGTGCAGAAAAAACATCTATGAAGTTTCCTAATGGATACCTCCAGTCAAAATGGCTTTTCAGTTCTTCTTCCAGAGTTCTTGTTTTAGGACATATCAGGTAACAAATACCACATTCAAGGCATTTATCTTTATATTTATATTCAGGAAAGCCATCCTTCCCGATCTTTAGTGCATCTATACTATTTGCACTACAGAATGAAACGCATCCGCCACACCTGTTACACAGATCTTTATGAATAACTTCGTCGAGCAGATCTTCAAAACTTAAATCTTTTCTTGATTTCATTTTACTCTCCGGAAAATCTATCAAATCACCAGGGAGCCAGGTTAAGCTCCCTGATAATTATATAATCTGATTTACTTTTCTGTTACTTCGTAATCATAATCTTGTGAAGCAGACCATTTATGAGATTCAAGCATATCATAAATAATGCTGTTCACACCATATTTAAGGCTTGTTGCATCATAACCGAGAATTGTGAGATAAGCTGTAACCATAGAAGAGGTCTGTCCTGTCCAGCAATAAGTTACAATGGTTTTATCAGGACCAATATTTTGTAAATCCAATGGCTTTATCCTGTAGGCGGTGTCGATGTGTCCGTATTTATCAACATCAGCTTCAGCCCAGTAATTGTTAACAAAGTAATTTGACGGATTATTAAGAACTTTATCCGCACCTATTCCTTTAAATCCGCCTGTCAGCATAACATCTACACGTTCAGCAAGCATTTCCTTACCTTCCGTTGCATTACATTCCAATTGAACATATTTAAAACCAGCATTTTCTGCCACAGGTTCAGCAACCCAGTTTTCACTTTCAATCTGACCGCAATTTTTTGTCCACACATCAAAATCACCGTTCCATCCGCTCATTCCCCATTTCAGTACTTTGGCATCGTCATAACCGGATAGCCTCAGTGCCATAACAGCATGACCGGCAGATTGACCTGTGTAGCATATAACCACGATCGTTTTTTCTCCTGCTTTCTCAGCATCGTTAAGAATTGTAGAGAAAGAAGTTAAAACAGCTCCGGAAATATGACCGTCATCATAATCGATAATTTCGTTTTTGTTCTTATCTTTTCCACGAAGATCCATTAAGTAATAATCTGCCATGTTATCATGAACATCTTCTGCTTTTATGATCCATGCGTCGAACAGTTCCTTTACTGTCATTCCATTATTATTCATGTAAGTTATCAAAGTATCAAGATCATTTTTTTTTGCACAACCTGCAAAGACTAAAACAATAATAGATAATACTATTAAGTTTTTAATCCAATTTCCTTTCATCTCTTTTCTCCTTTTTCAGCAACGAACTTACGAACAAAATAAACAATATATTTCTTTAAGTTCATTAAGTTAGTTCTTGCCTGCCCAACATATTTAATTTCTTAATTGAAACTTCTTTTAAATATGTTTTGGGTTAGTTGCTATATTCTCCTCTTTTTTAGCCGCATCCGCCTGATTCAGCAGGAGCATCATCTTCCTCTGATTCATTTGGGTTAAGCCATTTTTTATAACCACCTTTCAGGTTTTGAACATTTTTATAGCCAAGTTTCATCAAGGTTTCCGTAACTAAAGCACCTCTTCCGCCTTTCTTACAATAGATAATTATTTCATCATCTTTAGACGGCATATTTTTGCGATTTTTCCAAAAAG
This sequence comes from Candidatus Cloacimonadota bacterium, assembly GCA_021108055.1. Classification (GTDB taxonomy): domain Bacteria; phylum Cloacimonadota; class Cloacimonadia; order Cloacimonadales; family TCS61; genus JACNIV01. The sequence goes on along the minus strand of JAIORR010000185.1, from coordinate 3,165 downwards.
TTATATCGGCTATTTTAAACTCCAATAAACCTCTTGGAATGTTTTTCGTTACTACATCAGGATATTCTTTTTCATCGTTTTCATCTGGCTGATTTATGTATCCTTCTGCAAATTCACCCGGTTCTCTAACATCTATTATGAATCTTGATTCACTGCTTTCCATTTTCTGGATCAATTCATCATAAGAAATTTCTTCGATACCTTTTCTGGCTTCACTCACCATTGCTTTTGCATTGGTAAAATATCCGCCTTCAGAAAATCCTTTTCCGCAACTTGAAACAAGAAGAAGAATTGCAGAAAGAATAATCAGATAATTCATTTTTTTCATTTCTCCTCCTTTATAATGCGGAAAATTTTCCGGTCTTTTCATTCCATTTCACAAACATATACCAGAGTAACAAGATTACCAAAAGCAGAACAACTGCACCGGTATAACCAAGATATTCCGGTAAGAACATTTTACTACGCAAAGATTCAGGAATAATCTTAACAACTGCGGGAACAATAAATCCTTTGGAAACAGGGGCCATTATTACAAATCCAACAATTGACATCCACAATTTAAGATGACCTTCTCCGGCTCGCCACAAAGTTCCAACTGCACATCCGCCGGCAACTGTCATTCCCAATCCAAATATGAAACCGCCGATCAAAGCTCGCAACCAGAAATTGGCATAAACCGATTTCATCTCGATAGCACGAACCGCTGTTTCTCCGGCATTTCCCACACCGAAATATTTGAGAACAGTGAATCCGATAAGAACTATTAAAACGCTGAGGATAACTGCCACAGGAGCTGAAGATTCACCAGTCATAAACGGTTCACGGAAAGCACGAACGATACAAAATCTCGATCTTTGCAGGATAATTCCAAGAATGAGTGCGATAAATATATGCCAACCGAGAATTTTCGATAAGGAAGTCCCTTTCCCTGTATAATTGCTGAAAATATACAGCACAACAACTATAAGGATCCAGCCTAGCCATCTCTGCCAACCGGTTTTCTTTCCTGTTCCCGGAAGTAATGTGCACGATTTTCCCATACTGATATTCGGCAAAGCTTCCATTTCCCACAAAAGGTATCTGAGGGCTACGATAGTTCCCAGCATAAATCCAAGAGAAAGGAATAAAGCTCCCCCCGAAAGTGCCGGGACTCCACTGAAAAATCCACCGGTTGTACAGCCGATCCCAACAGTAGCTCCAATTCCCATCAATGCTCCACCAATAAGACCTTTGACAAGTTCTCCAACCGGAGCTACTTTGATGCTGAATTCTTTGGAGAACAAAGATGAGATAAATGCACCAAGAACGATGAAGATATTCAGTAATGCAACTGTGTGCAGACTTATCGGTGTGCTTGTTCCGAGACTTTTTGCTCCGAGAGTTTGGAAAAGGTTTTGTCCAATATTTACATAACCTCCGCTTGCACCCCACGGATATTTGATAACGAAAAGTAGAATATTCAATAATGCCAGCAAAATTCCACCAACCCACATAGGCCAGGTTTTGCCGAACAGAGAATCGAATAGTTCTCTTAAAACTCCTTTTTTAAACACTGTTCACTCCTTTTTACTTCTTTTTGATGTAAAAAATGAATGCGCCGCCTTCTTCTTTCTGCTCAAGAAAAACATTACCTGTCTTTTCACACCAGGCAGGAACATCAGTCTTTGAACCCGGATCAGTTCCAATCATTTCCAGAACCTCATCACTGTTCATTTTCTTAACAGTTTTTGCCAATTTAATTATTGGCATCGGGCAGGAAAGCCCTTTACAATCCAATGTTTGATCTACTTGCATTTTAACCTCCTTTTTTTATTTTTTTTATTGCCACTGACTTACACTGAATAAACGCTGACTTTTTTATTAACCACAGAGCACACCCGTCTTCTCCGGCAGCTGCCGGATACGCAGGGCAGGCAGAGAAAATCTCCTCTTGAGATTTATACGCCTTAGGCGTAGGAGTCCGGCTTTAGCCGGGAGGTGTGTGTTTCCCTTCATACTTCATCATTCCTTGTTGGAAATTCGATATTCGTTTTTCGGTGTTTCTCGGTGTTTTCGGTGTTTAATTTTTTTATCCGCATTTATCCGCATAATCCGTGTCATCTTCGTTCTATCTTTTACCATTTTATCTTTATTTCTTTATCCAGCTTTGTTTTAATTTTATCATCCAATTTTTTCTCCGGATGCAGTTTCTGATCAATCAATTCGCAGCGCAATTCCTGAACGAATTTATCCAGTTCTCTTGCTTCTAAGTAACGCTCTTTAGGAACATAACCTTGTTTGATAGCCATATCACGCAGGACATCGATAACATCAGAAAATTTAACTCCCTGCGGACAAAGTGCATAGCAGGTATAACATCTCGAACACATCCACAGAAGGTCTGAAGATAATACTTCTTTTTTCATCCCCAGAATGCACATTCTAATTATTCTTCGCGGGTCGTAATCTTCGTGAACTTCTGCAACAGGGCAGGCAGCAGTGCAGGTTCCACAAGTGAAACATCTCTGAAAATGTTCTGCCCCCGGCATAGATGCGATTTCATTCTTAAAATTGGCATCCATTTCACTTAATATAATTTTATCTTTAGCCATTTATTTCTCCTTTAAATTTAATATTTAATATTGAAAATTGAACATTACTTCGCAATGGCAGTTTTTCTTGATGAGAAAAAAATTGCCGTTAATTCTTTTGCTTCTTCAAGCAAAGATAATATTAATTTTTCAATAATTAATTTTTCTTCTATTATGAATTCCAACCAGAAAGCAGATTCGTCAGTTTCTTCCAAAACAATACTCATTTTGGACGTAAAACTCGCTTTTGATTGAGCCAAACAAACTGCTCGATAATTTGCTGCAACCGATGTTGAGCATCTTATTAATTGCTTTGCGATGTGATTTCCTAATGTTGTATTTGGCAATGATAACGCTAATTTAACACATCTATGCGCAAACTTTTTCGTTCTTTCTAATAATTCTTCTTTATTCATAATTTCTTTCTCAAATATTCAATTTTCAATATTAAATATTCAATTTTACAATGCTTCTGGGATTTTTTTTATTTCTTCATAAGAAAACACCGGCCCATCGATACAAATATACTTTGAGCCAATATTACATCTTCCGCATTTCCCGATTCCACATTTCATTCGCCTTTCCAGAGAGG
>JAIORR010000026.1 GCA_021108055.1 Candidatus Cloacimonadota bacterium | reverse complement strand
TTAAATATTGAAAATTCGTGTTTAAGCTTGCTTAAATAAAGTTGGCAAAATACTCTTTGGCTTGCCACGGGGATAGTCAACTTTAAGAATTTTCTTTATAAGAGAACATTTTTTACTTTACTTTTAAAATTTCTTCGATCATCTGCACAAAATTTTCTTTGGGAAGTGCTCCTGTCGTCATCTGCGGTTGACCTTCTGCCGGAATAAAAAGAATGGATGGAATGCTTCTAATACCGAACATTCCTGCAAGTTGCTTTTCTTTATCTGTGTCGATTTTGTAAATTTTAACCTTACCGTCATATTCTTTTGCCAGTTCTTCCATGATCGGTGCAACTCGTTTACATGGTCCGCACCAATCTGCATAGAAATCTATAATTGCCGGAATATCACCTTTAAATTTCCACTCTTTGTTTGCTTCAAAATCGAAAACTTTTTCTTTGAAAGTTTCTAAAGTTAAATGCTCCGGTTTTGATAAAGTTTCTTCTGCAAACAAAGGTAATATTGCTACTAACACGATTACCAAAAAAAATATTTTTTTCATCATTTCTCCTATTTTATATCCAACATTCGATCGATCTTAGTTTTATCAAATCCTACTATTGGACGATTATTTATCCACATTTGCGGAACTCCCTGCTTTCCGGATTTACGGATCATATCTCGGGCTGCACCTTGATTCCTGGAAACATCGATATCTTTGAAACGGACTTTTTTTTCTTTGAGATAACTCTTTAATTTTCTGCACCAGGAACAGGTTGGTGTACTGAAAATCACTACGCTTTTCATATCTTTCCTCATTCTCAATTTTATCCATTTTAGGAATAGATCTAATATTTCCTACAAAGTTATTTCACTTTAAGGACATCTTCGATCGCTTTTACAAACGATTCTTTAGGCAGGGCTCCCATTGACATTTGAGGCTGATCGTCTTTAGGCACAAAAAGAATGGATGGAATGCTCCTGATACCGAAAGCTGCTGCAAGTTCCTGCTGATCTTCCGTATTCACTTTGAAGATATCCAGCTTGCCTTCATATTCTTTGGCAAGTTCTTCCAAAACGGGTGCAACCATTTTGCAAGGTCCACACCAGTCTGCATAAAAATCGATGATAGCAGGTTTGTCACCTTCAAATTTCCAATCTTTGTTTTTTTCATAATTAAATACTTTCTCTTTAAAAGTTTCCTGTGTTAAATGTACCATTTCTTTCTCCTTTATCCCGGCGTAGCCTTGACGAAGCCGGATTATTTTTCCTATTTTGATAATTAATATAACTGAATAATTCACAATGTCAAATAAAAAAGAAAAAGAATGATATTTCTTCTTCCAAATTTTCACTCCGATCTTCTACGGATCATTTTGGAAAGCATTTATTTTAGGTTACAAAAAGCATCTTCCTGACCAGAGATTAATTTCTATAAGTCCTTCCAGGCTACATTATAATGATTGCGAAATAGTAACCAGAATCCGCAAATTTGTAGAAAAATATAAATAAAAATTCCATGATTGAAAAAAGTTGAAGCAAAATGCATGCCTGCCAAAAGAGGCGTAAAAACAAATACCGTCAGCAAATAACTTCCCTGTTTGAAAGCTGTATTTTGCCCAGTCTTCAATTCTTCTGAAAATGGTAATTTACTGCCAACAAAAGTTTGATAAATCAATTGTAAGATCAGGATGTTAATTATGATTACGATGATATGCTCGATAATTGTGAATTTCCATACCCAGAGATAGCAGATACTTGTTACCGCTAACAGAACTATCTGATATTTAAAGAACATTGCAACCTGACCGCATTTGATAATAATTCCGGGAGATTTAACCGGCAGGAATCTGTATATCCAGGCTGCTCGGTGGTATTCGCTGTAATTCAAATAAATGGAAAGCGGCAACATCATCATCATGGTATAGTATATGAAATAGAAATATTTTGTTTCAGAAATTATCACATCCGCATCTGCCATGAACCTGTAGATCATAATAAAAGGAAAGATCAAGCCCATGGCTAATATTGGATAGATCGAATGTTTAATTTTACGTTCCCGAGATAACATGATCACAGAGAATTTATAAAAAGCTTGTGAAATGTTGGAACGGAAAAGATTAGTAAATTTCATTGCAATTGATGAACGCTTTTTAGATTTACTTGTATCGATCAAATTCAATTTGTAAAGATTTTTCTCGAAACTCGGAGCCATCCTGGAAACATAAAGTGCGTACCCGATCAAAGCCAGTCCGATTCCCAAAATACATGACAAATATGATAGAACATTAACTGAATTTTGGGCAACAATAAATCCCGGCATAGCAAACCAGGTGGGAGGAAAAAGATAAATGAAATTTGAAATACCGGAAACATCAATTTTTTCAAACCAGAGGAAAGAAGTCTGAACAAAAACTTGATAGCCGATGAAAACAGCGATTACGGATACGATCTGAATCAGGTTGATGATATCTTTTAGTTTCTCGCCGGAGAAGTTCTTTAACAGTATTCCATAGAAAAGCGCTGAACAAAAGAACATGAAGAACAGGCAAAAAACGATCGAGAAAACTGAGATGACAGAGGTGAGGATTCCAAATCTGATTCCCCAGAACACAAGTGTAGGAAGGCTGAACGCAAAGGCGATTTCCAGCATATAGATAATGATGTGCAGGTTTCTTGCCATGTTGATCTCTTTGTAAGTTACAGGCTTTGGGAGTAAGATTTCCCGGTCGGAAAGATCAAACATATCCTGGCTGAACTCGATGATGACAGCATAGGAAATGAAGACCATCAAGATTGTAAAAAAAGTTATGTTTCCCAATAGAGGTGATTTGAATGATATTATTGCTATGAATCCAAGAAATAAAAGACCCATAAGCCCGTAAAACAGGATGGAATATATGAACAAATTGTGATCTTTTCCAGGTTTTAATTGTACATTCCTGAATCCCAGAGGAGTTCTACGCCGATCTAAATTGAATTTCAGTTGAAGTAGTAATCTTACTTTCCGGTAATCCATATCTGTCCCATTGAACAGGAAAGCAAACAAATCGAGGATTTTTAACAGGAATATTTTTTTCATATCAATTCTCTAATGTTTCGATAATTTTTTTGGCAATCTGCTCATGTTCATGAAATCCGGTAAGTTCATTGAATATTCCTTCCAGAGAACCTTTTTCGCTTAATGTTTTTAATTCCTCAAAAGTTCCGTCAGCAATGATCTGCCCTTCGGAAATCAGAATGATGCGATTACTGATCTTTTCTACAACATCCATCAGGTGGGAACTGTAAAAAATCGTTTTCCCGGCAGCAGCCAGTTTAGAAAGTATTTCTTTAAAAACCAGCACACTATTGGCATCCAAACCATTCAAGGGCTCATCCAGGATTATGATCTGCGGATTATGAATGAGAGCGGTGATGATGAGAAGTTTCTGTTTCATCCCTTTGGAATAAGACGATATCCTGTCTCCAAGAGTTTCTTCAATGCTGAAAAATCCAGCCATTTTTCTGCCGCGTGTAGCTGCAACATCATCCTCAAGTCCGTAAATCTTCCCGATGAACTCGATGTATTCCTGTCCGGTTAAGGTTTCATAGATCTCTCCACCTTCCGGAACGTAGCCAATTTTCTTTTTGAATTCGATATCACCGTTTGTGATATCCTGCCCAAAAATTTCTACCTTGCCTTCAAAATTATCGATCATGCCCAATAAAACTTTGATAGTTGTTGTCTTACCTGCGCCATTTGGTCCGATGTAGCCAATTATCTGTCCCGGCTCGATCTGCAGATCGATTCCTTTCAACACATATTCTTCGCTGTATTTCATCTTAAGATCAGAGATGGAAATTACCGAATTATTACTCATAAAGAATTCCTTATTTTTTTGAAAAAGACTTAACTTGATGATTTAATTTAATGTCAAATCAAAAAGAAAATTATATTTGAAAGGCAAAAACTAATGGCAAAAGCTTAATACTGTTAAAAATCGAAAAACTTGACGGTAATTGCGATAAGTTTTTTCTGCAAAGGTGAAATTAAGGGTGATAGTTTAAATGAAATTTTATAATAAAAGTAAATAATTAATTTATTTAAAAGGACTTATTATGGACAAAAAGAAAATTTTAGTTTTAGGTGCTGGAATGGTAGTTAAACCGGCAGTGGATTATTTTTTGGATAAATGCAATTATCATGTAATTATGGCAACAAGAACAGTATCGAAAGCTCATGCAATAATAGCAGGAAGAGAAAATACAACTATAATTCAATGGGATGCTACGGATTTTGAGAAGCTCGACAAAATGGTTCCTGAAGCTGACTTAGTAGTAAATTTTATCCCTCCTGTTTATCAAATAGAATCAGCAAAGATATGTATAAAACACAAAAAACATATGATACACACAGATTTTACGATTCCCGAAGTTACAGCAATGGACGAAGAAGCTAAAAAGGCAGATGTGATAATCTTAAACGAAATCGGTGAAGATCCGGGTATCGATCATATGGGTATAAAAAAGTCTATAGATGAAATTAAAAGAAAAGAAGGCAAAGTTATTAGCCTTGATTCTTACGGAGCAGGATTACCTTCATTTGAAGATAACAGGAATCCTTTTGGTTACAAGTTTTCGTGGAATCCAAAGGGACTGATGAAATCAGCTATGGCTACCGGAGAATATATTAAGGAAGGTAAAATTATCCGGGCAACAAATCTTTTTGATCATTTCCGTATTGTTGACCTTGAAGGTCTGGGAACCTTTGAAACATATCCCAACAGAAAATGTGCAGTTTATAAAGAACCTTATAAACTCGATGATGATGTAAGTTTCTACAGAGGTTTACTCAGGTTTACAGGCTGGTGCAATACAATAAGAAAATTCATGAAGCTGAAACTGTTAGATTATCAAACTGTTCATAATTTGGATAATGTAACATATAATGAGTTTATGAGTCGTCTTGTAAACTCTTCTAAAGATGGGGCAGAGGCAATTGCCGATTTCTTTAACCTGGAAACAAATGATGATTTTATTAATAAATTGAGATGGCTGGGGTTCTTCGAAGATAAACAAATAGTCGTTAAAAAAGGTTCGAATGTAGATGTGTTGGTTGATTTGATGCTGAAAAAAATGTCGTATCATACGCATGAAAAAGATATGGCGATCATTCATGATGATATTATTGTTGATTTTAACGGCACAAGGGAAAAATGGTCGTCAACAATGGTAGTTAATGGGATTCAGGGAGGCGATAGTGCAATGGCAAGAACTGTTTCATTACCTGTAGCTATTGCTACAAGATTGATATTAGAAGGAAAAATTACATTGAGAGGTTCAGTATTACCTATTTACCCGGAGATATATAATCCTGTTCTTGAGGAACTTGAGGAATTCGGAATAAAATATTGTCATCAAAAGAGAATAATTGAATGATGCATTGATTGTTATTAATACCCAAATTATAATGGATTAATTTTCAACACCAAAAATACCAAGATAAACAGAAAAGTGATACTCAAATTCAGTTTTGAACTTGACCGAAACATATCGGAAATTTTTCTGCGAAGGTGAAATTCGGAGGATTAAATGTATTCTCAAAAAGACTTAGATTTAATTAAAAAAAATATTCTGGAAAAAATTAAAGATACAAAATTTATTTACCTTTTCGGAAGTTATGCTCTTAATAAAGCAAAAGGAAAATTAAATTGAATAAAGAAATAAAAAGAACAGAGCGATTTGAAAATTTGGGTCTCATCCAACCCCTCCTGAAAGCCATAAAAGAAAAGAAATACATAGAACCTACACCAATACAAATAAAAGCTATTCCGTTGGTGCTGAGAAGAAATGATGTCTTGGGTTGTGCTCAAACAGGCACAGGAAAAACTGCCGCATTTGCCATTCCGATCTTGCAGCATCTCTATCACGAACGCCAGGGAAAAAGCAACTCTCGCAAGATCAGATCACTGATCATAACTCCTACGCGTGAATTGGCGATCCAGATCGCTGAGAGTTTTACGCTTTACGGGAAATTTACCGGGATCAAGAATACTGTCATTTTCGGAGGTGTGAAGCAGAAAGCCCAAACGGATGCTTTGCGACAAGGCGTAGATGTTCTCGTAGCAACTCCCGGCAGGCTTCTGGATTTGATGGATCAAGGATTTATCAGATTGAAAGACGTCGAATACTTTGTATTGGACGAAGCTGACCGGATGCTGGATATGGGTTTCATTCACGATATTCGGAAGATCATCGCGAAACTACCGGTGAAGCGACAATCGTTGTTTTTCTCTGCTACAATGCCGAAGAATATCGTAGAACTTTCCCGCAAAATTCTGAGGAATCCAACGAAAATCGAAGTCAGTCCGGAAGCTCCAACCGTTGAAATAATTCAACAATATCTGTATTATACCAATAAATCAAGTAAAACAAAACTGTTGTTCCATATACTTCAGAATCCAAAAATCGTTCATGTATTACTATTTTCCAGAACTAAACACGGATGCGACAGAATAGTGCGTAACCTGAAAAAACAAAAGATCAAAGCTGCCGCAATCCACGGTGATAAAACCCAAAATAACAGGCAGAAAGCTTTGGCACAATTCAAAGCCGGAGAGATCAGGGTGTTGGTGGCGACGGATATCGCAGCGAGAGGTATCGACATCAACAAGCTGAAATATGTCGTCAATTATGATATTCCAAATATAGCCGAAACTTATGTTCACAGAATCGGTAGAACCGGGAGAGCGGGGGAAGAAGGAAGTGCGATATCTATCTGCGAACCGGAAGAAAACGCCTATATCAGAGAGATCGAAAAATTGATCAGGCAAAAAATAGAAATCGTGAAAGAAAACCCATTTCCTCAAACAGAAAAACCAATGACAACTAATGAGAAAAAAGAATGGGAAAAAGAGAAACAACAAAGAAAGCAAGAATTCTTTGCCGCAAAGAAAAAGAGAGAGGATAGATCAAAGTCATTCAGAAAAAAAAGATAAAAAAAAGCTCCGAACATTATCGGAGCTTCTTTCTATTTTGGACTGAAATCAATTTTATTCAAACCAACAATTAGTTTTTCTTCGTGTACCCTTCGCGTCCTTAGCGGCTAAATTTCCGTCTACTCTTCATGTGAAATAGCCTCAACCGGACAACCGTCTTCCGCTTCCAAAGCACTCTCTTGAAATTCTTCCGGAACCGGATCCAACTTCACTTGAGATTTATCGTCGATTAATTTAAATACTTCCGGACAGGTAGCTTCACACGCTCCGCAGCCGATACATAATTCCTGATCTACTTTAAATTTCATGTTTCCTCCTCTGATTTTTACCACAGAGACACGGAGAGCACAGAGAAAATCTCCTCTTGAGATTTATACGCCTTGGGCGTAGGAGTCCGACTTTAGTCGGGAGGTGTGTTTACCATTTATTCTCT
>JAIORR010000195.1 GCA_021108055.1 Candidatus Cloacimonadota bacterium | reverse complement strand
ACGGATGAAGACGGATTTAACTTTTAGCTTTATTTTTTCTTTTATTCCCATAATTCTTATCCGTATTATCCGTATAATCCGCGGCTGTTTTTTTAATCTTTTATCATTAATTCTTCAATATTTTCTTTCACTTCCCAATACGAAAAACCTCTTCTGGTAAGGTAGTTCAAGCATTTTTCCAACTTTTCTTTTTTTGAAAACCGGGAGTAGCGAGATAAAGTTTTCTTTACATTTTCTTTAATGATTTCATCTTTTTTTTCAGCAGAATATTGGATTTTCAGAACTTCATCGATTATCTTTTTATTTATATGTTTTACAAAGAGTTTATTCTTTATTTCTGTAAGACTTTTTTCTTTTATTATAAGGCTTTCCGTATAAATCTCTGCAAACCTTTTATCATTCACAAAATTCATGGAAACAGCTTTTGAAATCAATTTTTCTGCTATTTCAGATTTTAGGGGAAGCTGGCTTAAGAAATTATTACATTCCCAGATAGAACGTTCTCGAAATGAAAAAAAATTAAGAAGTTTATCCCATGCGAATTTTTCTATTTCAGAAAAAAGCTTTGCTTCATTTTCACAGGAAAGCTCTACTTCCTTTTCCGGCAATAAAGAAAAAAAATGGAGGATCTTTATTGGTAAAATCCCCCAGATATCATTATCAGCCTGAATAACGAATATGGTTTTTGTTTTATTCTTTATCCTGAATTTCATTCTCAGGTTCTTTGATAAGCCCTAATATTTTTTTTATCTCAATTTCGATTTTCTTTTTAATATCTTCGTTCTCTATTAAGAATTCTTTTACCTTTTCTGTTCCCTGTCCTATTTTCATATCTCCATAAGAGAACCATGAACCGCTTTTTTTGATGATGTCATGTTCTACTGCAATATCGATAAGAATATCAAAATGTGATATTCCGGAACCAAAAACAATAGAAAACTCAACTTTCTTGAATGGGGGAGCAAACTTGTTTTTTACAATTTTTACACGTGTTTTGTTTCCAACTATTTCGGCATCCGATCCGATCTTCTTTATCGAACCAACTCTTCTTACTTCCATTCTTACCGAAGAATAAAATTTAAGTGCAACTCCGCCGGTGGTGGTTTCCGGATTTACATAAGCAGGAACACCTATTTTCATCCTGGTCTGATTGATGAAAATAACCGATGTATTGGACTTACTGATAATTCCGGTTAATTTTCTGAGAGCCTGTGACATTAGTCGTGCCTGCAAGCCAACGTGACTGTCTCCCATATTTCCTTCGATCTCTGCCCGCGGAACAAGTGCCGCTACAGAGTCGATTACGATAAGATCAATAGCACTGCTGCGAACGAGTGTTTCGACGATCTCCAATGCCTGTTCTCCGCCATCGGGTTGAGAAAGCAAAAGATTTTCGGTATCGACTCCGATATTGCCTGCATATACCGGATCGAGTGCATGCTCCACATCGATGAAGGCAACGATGCCTTCCTTTTTTTGAGCTTCTGCCACACAATGAAGAGCAAGAGTGGTTTTTCCAGAAGCTTCAGGTCCGTAAATTTCCGTTACTCTACCTCTTGGAATTCCACCGATACCAAGAGCAGCATCAAGGTTTAAGGCGCCTGTAGAAATAGATTCCACAGCCTTTTTGGGTTTATCACCCAACCTCATGATCGTTCCTGTTCCGAACTGTTTGTCAAGCTGGTTGAGTGCAGTTTTTAAGGCAGATTCCTTATCTTTTATTGCCATGATTTCTCCTTTATATTTTTTTTCTATTTACTAACATTATCATTTTCCTAATTTAAAATCGCTGATCTTTTCGTACACAGGTCCTTCCGGTCGTAGAAAACTCTGATATAATGCTGCTTCCGAAATTTCCATCCTTTCTATCTTTAACTCTGTAGTTAAAATTTGTTGAATGAAAAATTCTGGCAACCTTTTTTTTACTCTGCCCAGAGTCACATGAAATTTCAAAGGTTTAGAATCCGGTTGATAACTCATTTTCTGCAATTTCAGTTTAAATTGTTTGGAAACTCTGTAGATTTCTTTGTAGTCGGTTTTTATGCTTAACCAGATTATCCTTGGATTTCTTCCGGGAACAATTTCCAGCTTCGGTTCAAAGAAATTTATTGGAGAAAGCAGAGAAAAAGCATTTGAGAGAAAATCGATTATTTCTGGTATATCTTCTTTTTTTGTGTCTCCGATAAATTGAAACGTGATGTGCAGATTTTCTTCTCGTACCCATTTAATACCATTGGGAACAGAATTCAGGAATTTTTCTATAATGGCAGCAATTTCTTTTTTAACAGTTTTGGGCAATTCCAATGCAAGGAAAGTTCTCATCAACGTTTATAACCGATATCGCGCAGGAATTTCTTGCGATGAGTAATATCCGTATCGAGTTCAATCCCTTTGGGAGATGAACCATCGATAACTCCCAGCACACCTCTTCCCTGTTCTGTTTGCGACAAAATTACCTGAACAGGATTTGCAGTCGCACAATAGATAGTTGCAACCTCCCTGCAGGATTTAACGGCAGGAAGTACATTGATAGGAAAAGCATTCCCCAGAATTATGAGAAATGTATGTCCACTGCCGAGTCGTCTCTGATTTTCCACAGCAATTTCCATAAGCTCGTTATCTGTTCCTTCTTTACGAATCAGGCAGGGACCCGAAGCTTCATTGAAAGCCAATCCGAACTTGATCCCGGGGGAACTGTTTATCAAAGCTTCGTAAAGGTCTTCAACTGTTTTAATGAAATGAGACATTCCGTAAATGATATTACAGCCTTCCGGGAATTTGATCTTTTCTAAAATAAGTTCCATTTTTTTCTCCATGAGTCAACATTGAATTCAAAAATGTAAATCTATCAAATTGAAGTAAAGATTTTTATAAAAAAAGAAAAAGACCTGCAAAGGTCTTTTTCATTTATAGGGAATAATTAACGTAAAAATTAAACGACTTTTTTAACTTTATTTCCTCTCAGGCAGGAAGTGCATACTTTTACATATTTGATCTTTCCGTTTATCTCTGCCTTAATTTTCTGAAGGTTCGGATAGAATTTTCTTTTTGTTGCGTTTAATGCATGACTTCTATGATTTCCGACCTGTGCACTTTTCCCACAGATATCACAAACTCGAGACATAATTTACCTTCCTAATTCTTTGAATTTCATCAGGTTGGACAAAAAAAAATAATAAACTTATCTGGCAAGGATTTTTTATAAAACAAAAAACTTTCCAAAAAACAGCAGGATAATTATTTTTTGATTGTCTTTAATAAAAAGGATGTCTTGGATAAGAAGGAATATGGATTGCGATAAATTTGAAGTTATTTTGCGAAAAGAAAATAAGAAGATATTTAACTATCTTTTGAAACATCTAAGGAATCGGGAAGATGCAGAAGATATCCTGCAGGAGACCTTTATCGCTTTCTATAAAAAAATGAAAAATATCGATGAATCTTTTCATATTGCCTATCTTTTTAGAACAGCCCATAATAAAGCATTGAACCTGATAAAATCCAGGAAGAAAAAAGAAAAAATGACAATTCCTTTTGAAAACATGGATCATCTTGAAGATCAACATTCAGAAAAAAAAGAAAACGTAATAGTTAAAGAGGCTTTGAAAAAACTGAAGCCGGAGCAAATATTGCTCATTGAATTACAATTTTATCAGCAGATGAGTTATAAAGAAATAGCTCTTGTTCTGGAAACTACGGTTTCTGCCGTGGATTCCAAACTTGTACGTGCCAAAAAAAAATTAAAAAAGATCATAGAAAAGAAAAAAATAGTGCAGGAAAAAAGACAGGAAACTGTCGTATAAAATAGAGGTGAAAAATGAGCCGGAATGAAAAATGTAATTATTCCAGAAAATTGAATGCTTATATCGATGGTGAACTCAATGAAAAAGAATTCACAAAAGTTCGCGATCATCTGAAACATTGTCACTTCTGTCAAAATGAACTTCGTGAAATAAACAGGATATCGGGATTTCTTTCACAATATAAAGATGAAGATGTTCCGGAAAAGATTAATCAACAAATATTGGATGCGGTAAAAATATTTCCAAAAAGAAATTTACTGAACTTCCTTCCCGGAAAATTGGTGAAATTATCTATTGCTGCATCTGTAATTCTGGCATTTCTTTCCGGCATAGTTCTAAGCAATATCGCCTTTGCATCTACAAACGATTCTACCATCGAATTCGGGCAGGAAACCCTTTTCAGTATGTATTACGAAGGAGAATAGTATGTCAAAAAAAACGTTGTTTGTGATAGTGATAATTTCGCTTGCTTTTAATTCAGCATTTTTTGGAGTTTTTATTTACCGAAGGGTTTTGCTTCATAACAGACATCTCCAGGACCCAAGATTTCATCATATTCCCCCTCAATGCAGGGAAAGATTCTTGGAAGACAGGGAAAGCATGCTTCCATTAAAAGTAGAATTTGAATTATCTAAAAAAAGATTTATGCGCACCCTGATGAACGAGGAATTCGATAGAGAACTTCTGGAAAAGAAACTTAAAGAAACAATAGACAGACAGGTAAGAATGGAGCATGAAATGGGACAATTACTTATCAAATTGCGAAGTGAAATGACCCCGGAAGAATCTCAAGGCTTTTTTCAACCGGAACATCAGAGGTTCAAAAGACCATTTATGAAGAAAATTAGAAAGATAAGAGGAGTATCTAAAAATGAAGAAAATAAGTAGAGCTCTTTTCATAATGCTGGCAGGTATAATTTTGGCCAGTTGTACTTATCAAAAAGTTGTATATGTTAAAAGAGAACCACCCAGAAAAAAGGTTGAAGTAAAGATCGCAAAGCCCTATCAGAATGCTGTCTGGGTTTCCGGACATTGGAAATGGCATCATAGAAAACATAAACATATCTGGATTCCAGGTCGTTGGATCAAAGCTAAACACAACAGACTCTGGATAGCCGGTGGTTGGGAAAAAACGCACCGTGGCTGGATTTGGGTAGAAGGTTATTGGAAATAAAAAAGAAGGAGGATGAAATGAAAAGAATCATTTTAACTGTAGTAGTGATGGTTGCTTTATCCGGTTTATTAATTGCATTTAACGGAGATTGTGATCACCTGGGAAGGGGTGAGATGCATCATCGTGAAATGCAACCGGAAATAAGAGGTAACGATTTTGGTGAATTCGGGATGTTGTGTGAAGAACTGGAATTGACCGATACACAAATCGATGAGTTGGAACAACTTCGTGTTGATCATAAAAAAGCAACTATTGAAACCCATTCACAAATTGCTATCTTGCATGTCGATCAGAAAGGTGCTTTCAAAGATCACAACTTTGATGCTGCAAAAAAGCTCACAGTAAAGATATTCGAGCTGAAGAAAGCTCAGGCTATTGCACGAATAGAGCACAGGGAAGCAATTTGGAACGAGCTGACACCCGAGCAACAGGAAAAAGCAGAAGAGCTGATCAGGAAAAGACCACATCCAAAAAAAATGATACAGAAAAAAAAGATGAGAAAGTAGGTTCAAATCCTATTATGAAAAAAGCAGGCAAAAAGCCTGCTTTTTTTGTTTAGCCAATTTTTTCTATTAGACTCTTCTTAAGATCAATATAAAAATCGATCCTTTAGGTTTATTATCTTCTACGAAGATATCAGCACTATATTTTTCAAGAGTTTTTTTTGCGATAAATAAGCCTAATCCCGAATGACCGGTATTTCCAGATACAAAGCCTTCTTCGAATATCTTGTTTTTTATCTTATCCGGAATACCCACCCCATAATCGGCAATTTTTATTTCACACATTTTTCCTTTGTTAATAATAGAAATATCTATTTTCTTTGTTCCACTATGAATTACTGCATTCCCTATAATATTGTCTATCACAGAGCTGAAAGCTTCATCTGCCAAGACGTTAGCTTTGCCTGTTATTTTATAGGAAACCGAAGGATAATTTTTTACAATTTTATTTACTATATTATTTACATTAAAAGATGCTAAACCCCGCTGAAATGAAACAAAAGATTCAAGGTCTCTCATTCTTTTTATTAACTGTATGCTTTTATTAATGCTTCCGCTTGCTTTATCCAGCAGATCGGTTTCAGGTGATTCCTTATTAAGTCTTAACGCACTTCTGGCAACAGATAGATTATTAGTAAGATCATGGCTCAATATTTTATTGATCAGTTTTCTATGTTCCTGATGTGCCGTTAGTTCTTTCTCTGCATTCTTTTGTTTTGTTATATCTCTTCCAAAACTTACAGAACCCACAATCTTTCCATCCTTAAAAATTGGAGCAGTATTAACGGATAAAGTAAGGATATTCTTTTTTTCTGCATCATATATCCTTACTTCATATTGATTTGAATTTCCTGCTAAAGTATCCATAAAAACTTTCTGTACCATTTCCAGGTCTTCTTCTAAAATAATTGGGACAAACGTTTTTCCAAATCCTTCTTTGCTTTTATAACCTGTCAATTCTTCCGATCTTTTATTAAAATATGTGAATTCACCTTTTTCATTCAATGTCCAGATCATGTCATTGGAATGTTCGATCATTGTTCTATATTTTTCTTCTGATATTTCCAGTTGTTGTTCAATCTGCTTTCTATCTGAGATGTCTCTACACATAACCAGAAGTTCTTTAGGAGTGCCTTTATCATCCAGGAATAAATGAGTCCTCTCGTGAACCCAGAGAATAGAACCGTTTTTTCTGATCTTTCGAAATTCCAGTTCGCTTTTTATCAGTTTCTTTTTGAAAATGTCTGATACCTGTTTCTGTGTTTCTTTCAGGTCTTCTTCATAAACAACGATCCATACTGAACCGCCGATTAGTTCTTCTGGTTTGTATCCAAGGTATTCAGCACCGTATTTATTTACAGAAAGTACAACTCCTTCCGGGCTAACAGAAAAATACATATCCGGAGCATAATCATAAAGATTCTGGTATTTTATTTTTGTTTCATTTAATTCTTTTGTTCTCTCATCAACTTTTTCTTCAAGTTCATTCAATTTTAAATTAGCAATTTTGTTTAACTCCCACTTTTTGGTAAGAGCACACGTAAGCTGGCGTACTTCGATATTATCAAAAGGTTTTTTTAAAATAATAAGTTTGTCTGTATATCCAAATTTATCAAACAATTCTTCCCATGAATAATCTGAATAAGCAGTACAAATAACAATTTGTATCTCGGGACATATTTCCCATATTTTAGAGATCGTAACTATTCCATCCCAGCCAGGGGGCATTCTTACATCGATAAAAGCTAAAGCATAGGGCTCTTTTTTCCTGATAGATTCTTCCACCAATTCAAGTCCTTCCTCTCCTTGAGATGTGCAATCTATTGTGTATTTTTCTAATTGCTGATCATCTGTTTTCCCCAAAAGAGCTTCTTCCAGTTTACCAAGATCGTTTTCTTCTTCTTTAGAAATAAGAAGGACCTT
>JAIORR010000224.1 GCA_021108055.1 Candidatus Cloacimonadota bacterium | reverse complement strand
ATAAGTCTGTGAAGGCAGGTCTTCATCTGCTTCAAAGGTTCCTGTAATGTTAAGGACAGGCGGATCATTCACAGGTGTTACGATCACATCTACATTATCGGAAGCGGTTGCTCGTGCTTGTCCGTCATTTACCGTGAAGGTTAAAGTTTCCGTTCCAAACCAATCCTGAACAGCACCGAATGTAACTACACTTCCGGCAATATTTACTACAACATTTGTATTTCCGGAGACAGATAAAATCAATTGGTCTCCGTCAAAATCATCAATATAAGTAGCGAAATCGACTATAAGAGAACCATCTTCTGCAAAAGTGAGATCATCCGGAAGAACAATGGTCGGCGGGTTATTATTTACTGTCAGAGTTACAGGAACGATTACCTGAGGGTTATGAGGATCGTTGCTGTCTATAACAATATTCGCAGTGTATGTTCCGTGGATCATCGAAGCTGCATCAAATTCTACCAGGAATTCTTCATAAGAATCATAGGGAGCTATCGTATCTGTGTGATGATCTAATGCTAACCAGCTAATATTCGGATTATCTGTAGTAACTATCACATCGTCCATGAACCAGCCGACAAATGAATTACCAATAGCATCGCCGGTATCAAAATAGAAACGGATTTGAACAATATTTCCAATATAAGGAGACAGATCTAAAGATGATAAAATCCAACCTCCGCTCGAACCACTTGGTGCTGAACCATAATTTCCCCGTAAAGGAATCCAGTTTATACCTCCGTCTATTGTAATATCGACCATGCAAAAATCATAATTCGGTTCGGTATCATAATTTTCATAGAAATACAATATTGCCTGGTCTGATGACACATTCAGGTCTATCGATGGTGAGATCATGGCAGTGTTGATAGTGTTACCTGTATTATAATTAACCACTCCTTCAATTCCACACCACCAACTTGTATTTTCACTATTATAATATAAATGGCTCTGATGCCACAGATCATCTGTGGTTCCACCATAAAGTTGTGTTGTCCAGCCGTTTGTTCCGGATTCCATATCATCTGCAAAGATCAGCGAACTTCGGTCGATCTGTGAGATCATTTCATCAAAAGCTTGTGGATGTCCATTCTGAATGATGATATTATGTTGTCCGGTTCTGCTGCTTCTATCAGATATTGAATCCTTATTATTTGTTCTGTTAACGACAGATGTAATATTAATATTCCCGAAGTCTGTTGTTTCTTCTATATGAAGAGAAACATCCAGGTTTTCACCGCCATGATTATAGATTGTAAGAATCTGTGTAGAAGTATCTCCCGTATTAAGATTTTCTGTAAATGAAGTTGGGGAAGCTTCGATATCCGGAGGATCAATAATAGTTAATGTGCAAGGAACAGTTACAGGTCCACCACCATTATTCGTTACAAGAATATCCGCTGTATATGTTCCTACCGGTAGTCCGGTTGAATTAAAAGTAACGTCTATCATATCGGTTTCATTGTAATTACAAGAACCGGATGTTGGAGAGTAACTAAGCCAATTCGCTTCATATAAGGTCATTGATCCATTAACAACATGAGGTGCACTACCCCAATCATCACCGATTATTTGATAATCCAGTGGCATCTCTCCAGCAAAACCGGAATCAATTGAAACATTTACGGTTGCAGTGGCAGTTTCACCACCATAGATATTTCCATATCCACCATTGCCGTCATACCAATGCAAATAAGCTCCATCTCCGGTAGTTCCATCATAGACAAGATCATAGTGTCCTCCTACGAAGTCTGTACCGGAATTCACAGTTACGCCAGGTGGAAAATCTATATAAATATCAGTTAACCATTCAACATCTGTGCTTGCATTATAAACCGTAAAAGTCAAGGTACTTGTCTCTCCGGCAGTGTATGTATTGGGAGAACAGATTACATAGGAACCTGAGATATTGTCCATTTCGCCTGTGTAATCATGAGATAAAGAATAATTTAAAATAGAACCGGGATCACCTGCATTTGTAATATACATATTATGTTCTTCTGTTTGGTCAAATTCTAAAGTTGAAGAAAAGGACATTGGGGTTACCGCAATAACAGGATTGGCAGCATCTTCCAGAACAAAAACACCAACGCCATATTGTGCCATGCCGCTGTATGAACCACCCCAGGTCATTGTGTGATCACTATGATCCCAAGTATCGTGAATATAAACCAGATTACTGCTGTCATCATAACCAAATCCAACCATAGAGTGACCGGAAACTTGGATTATCACAGGACGCCCGGCATCTATCTCTGTCTTGAATTGGTCATATGTAAAACCGAGTGTATTGCCATTGTAGCCATAAATATACTGTGAATAATTCTGATAATTCAATCCATCATGAAATATATTGTATCCTCGTGACTCAATAAACTGTTTAAAACCATGACAACCGTCTTTTTGTGCAGGTTCACAAGCAGTGTAATCATAGAGTGAAGCTCCATTGGAATAATAGTAAAAAGTTGTAGAACCATCTGTGTTCTGCCAATTCTGATATTGGTTCGTTCCCATATAATCTGCTGTACAATCTTCGTAGCCATGTTCTGTCCAATTGCCATAATACGGATCTACAGTTGAACCATAATCAGACCAGTAATCATCCGCATGTCCTTTAACGGTAAGTCCGTCATAACCCTGATGGGTTGCACTGAGCGGACATTCTCCGCTTCCCCAGGTGCTGTTGTTCATGGGAACTACACCGCCATTAGCAGGACCTGTGTACATATTCGAATAGCTTCCGTTATCATAATATCCCGCAATCATAGCGGCAGAAGTTGCAGAACATCCATAGCACCAGTCAAATGCCGGAACATTGGAAAGGATATTGATCGCATCGCTGGTTGCCGGGTCCGGCAGTTTTACTACTGGTTCCCGATGATGTTCCGGTGGTCTTCCCGGCACAATGATCTCATCGATCGAATTTCCTTCTTCATCAATAAAAGTGCGAATAATATATTTACTATCTATTCGCTCTACTGCTAAAATCTGTGAAACAAACAAAAATGAAATCACAAGAAAAAGTAAGATTTTCTTTGACTCTTTCATTTTTCCTCCTTGTCTCGGCATATCTGACCACTCACGAGTGGTATAGAGAAGCCGGACTTTTTTATTTTTTTTTTTGATTTAACCTTAATTACATAGCAATTACTATGCCAAAATAACGATTTAAAATTGTAGTCTTTCTAAATGTAATTAAAACTGTTGATAAAGCAAATTATTAAAATTTATTTGTTTTATGGGTCAATTATTATTTGTCTTATTATCATGTCATGCAACGGGCGATATCTCTTATAACTTATAAGATATAAATAAGATAGCCCCTTAAACAGAAATATTACATTTTTTTTTATTTGTCATGAAAATATGGCAATAATCCGCAAATATCTACGGGTTATTATCCAAAATATATTTCTATTTATTAACCTGGAAAGTAGTATCTCCTTTTTCAAAGTAATTTATGATCTGATTAATGGAAGCAACTCCTGCATTGATGTTTGCTTCCAGGGTTTGAGCACCCATTTTCTTGGGAGTGAAATAAACTCTACTTCCAAATTTTTCTATCATTTCATCTTTTTTTATCGGTGCAATATCAGAAGCATATTTCAAGTCTTCTCTTTCACCGAATATTTTTATCAGACTATCTTCGCAAACAACTTCCTTACGGGCTGTATTGATAATTGTGGCTCCCTGCTTCATTATACTGATCAATTTATCGTTAACGAATTTTTGTGTTTCCGGAATCGAGGGAAGATGCAGTGAAATATAATCGCAGGAATTATAGAGTTTTTCTACAGAATCTACGGGAGAAACACCATCTGCTATCATTTTTTTATTATCCACAAAAGGATCGAACGCAACCACATCCATCCCGAAGCCTTTGGCAATGCGAGCAACATTCATTCCCACATTTCCATAAGCATGAATACCAAGCTTCTTACCTTTTAGCTCTGTCCCGGGTTTTCCATTGAATTGTCCGCGAGCCATATAAACCATCATTCCAAATGCAAGTTCTGCAACTGCATTGGAGTTTTGCCCGGGAGTATTCATACACACTACTCCTTTTTCTTTTGCAGCTTCACAATCAAGATTATCGTATCCTGCACCAGCACGAACAACAACCTTCAGATTATTTGAATTTTCAATAACTTCACGAGTAACTTTATCGCTGCGAACTATTAATGCATCAGCATTTTCAACCGCTTTTACAAGTTCATTCCGATCTTCATATTTTTCTAACAGTATAAATTCGTAATTAACTTTTTCGCAGATATTTTTAATATCTTCAACGGCTTTTTTTGCAAAAGGTTTTTCGGTTGCTACAAGGATTTTTTTACTCATAATTTCCCCCGGATTTTTTGTTACTTAAAAAAAATATTACCTCTAATAGTCAAGCATAAATGAGAACTATTTGAAGAAACACAAAAAAACTTGACGGAATTTCTTATAATGAAGTGTTATCGACAAAAAAATTTAAGGAGATATAATAATGAAGAAAATTAATATCTATAAAATATTAAGTCTGGTGGCTTTGATAGTTTTATTTTTTATCCTGATCATACCGCAAAAATACAATGTCAATAAGAAGCAAAAAGCAGAAGAATGTATCAGAAATATGAAAAACATCTATGATGGGATAGGACTTTATATGCAGGAGCGAGAAGAAGATTTCACCGGTACTGCTCAGGATCTTTTTAGAATGGGATATATAAAGAAAACCTATGAATGCCCTGAAAATGGAGTTGGAGATAAATATTTTATGAGTGGTGATTTTGAAACAGGTGAAATTATTGTGAAATGTCCACACGAAGAAAAATTTCCCGATCACAAATTGCCGGAAAGCATTCTGGAATAAACTTAATGAACAACTATGAACCTTCAAGGTTTTTGAGACCTTGAAGGTTTTTTTATACAAAAAAATGAAATATCAGGAATTTCTGGATTATATTTATCAACGACACTCGGGGAACGTAAAACTTGGACTGGAAAGAATGGAAAGCATTCTGAAAGCAATGGATTCCCCAAATGAGAAGCTGAAAGGAATTCACATTGCCGGCACAAATGGCAAAGGTTCGGTGGCAGCTATTTGCGAAGCTCTTTCACTGGAATACGGATTAAGAACCGGCTTGAATACTTCTCCACATCTTGTGGATTATCGAGAAAGGATCAGGATAAACGGAAAAAATATTCAACTTAACGAACTGATGAAAACTTACAAAAAATGGCAACCGGTTCTGGAAAAGAACGAAGCTTCTTTTTTTGAGATAACTACTGCTATTGCTTTCTATTATTTCTTCCAGAAACAAATAGAAAACGCTATATTCGAAGTTGGACTCGGCGGCAGACTGGATGGCACAAATCCCTTTGCTGCCACTGTTTCTGTAATCACTACAATTTCTTATGATCACACAAAAAGCCTTGGAAATTCCATCGAAAAGATTGCTTATGAAAAAGCCGGAATATTAAAAAATAACACACCTCTGATCTTGGGAAAAATGGATAAAACCGCCAGCAATATTATCAAGCAAATCGCGGCAGATAAAAATGCACCCGTCTATGAATTGGGAAAAGATTTTCAAATATCCAATCCATTAATAAAAGAAAGCGGTACAACTTATAATTATTATTCAGACAAAATGGAACTTGAAAATTTAACTTTAAATCTAATTGGAAGACATCAGGCGTATAATGCAGCAGTTGCTATCAAAGCCTTTTCTATCTTTTTAGAAAAAATAGGTAAAAAGCCGGAAGAACAGAAGATCAGGAAAGCATTGAAAAAAGTTAACTGGCAGGGAAGAATGCAGATACTTTCCAAAGATCCCCTCGTGCTGATCGATGGAGCTCATAATGAAGAAGGAGTAAGGTGTCTTTCCGAGAATCTGAAGGAATTATTCCCCGGAAAAAAAATATTTTTCGTAATGGCAATCCTGCGGGATAAGAACCTGAAAAGCATCATAAGAAATATTTGCAGTGTAAGTTATAAGGTTTATGTTTCCAAAAATAAATCTACCCGAGCTGCAGAGATCGAAGACCAGGTAGAGATCGTTAAGCAAAACCACCAGAATTTTGAAGCTGTTTATGATGTTGTGGAAGCTGTTGAAAAAGCTCTGTCGGAAGCAGGTAAAGAAGATGTTATTGTTATTTCGGGTTCATTATATACTATTTCGGAAGTGCTGAAAGAAAAGGAAAATCTATTCTAATATTTCGATTAATTTATTTTCTTCCTGTATTTTAATCGTTCTGATCTCTCCACTCGGAAATCTGATTTTAAGTTCAAATGGCGGTTCGATAGTTCCAAATCCAAAATGCTGAACCAATGAATGCTGATTTGTCGTTCCTTTCCCACCCTGAATTTCACGGGTTAACGAAATATTATCATTCGATAAAGTAAGATGTGTTCCAATACCATCGGAGTGGTTTTTGCCGATAACCTGCACTTCCAACCAGTTATATTTGTCATTTGTTTCATTTTGGAATAACTGGATATCCCCGCCTGCTGCCAGAAAATCCATATCGCCGTCATTATCAAAATCGGCACAGGCAGTTCCCCAACCATTAAAATGCCGCACTCCTGCCAGGAACGAAACTTCTCTGAATGTGCTATCTCCATTATTCATATAAAGAAATGAACGCCTTCCTTCGTACACGCAATTTATGTATAGATCGAGAAATCCATCATTGTTGAAATCTGCCCAGCAGGGTTCGGAATGAGTTTCTTCAAAACGGATGCCGGCACTGCGGCGGATATCTGTAAACTTCCAATCCGGAGCACCGGAATTGATATAGAGCCTGCTCATATTGGAAAAATCTATATAACGGGGATGCGCCAGGTTTGCACAAAAAAGATCGAGATCACCATCGTTATCTACATCTGCCCATTCACTGCCAATCGTGTGACCCCACCAGCCTTCAACTTCGTCTCCTGCCACACCCAATTCAAGAGCACGGTTCTCAAAATGTCCGGTTCCATCATTTACCCACAGGAAATTTTCTGTAAGACGGTAGTTGGAAACAAAAATATCGAGGTCGCCATCGTTATCAAAATCCCCCATATTTACACCACGTCCGGCACGATTTTTCCCGTCTTCCGGTAATAGTCCCGCACGATCGGTAACATCATAGAATTTTCCCCCGCCAATACCTTTGAAGAATCGATCTTCTTCATTTACATAATTCTTCTCATAATTTGCCAGGTAAATATCCAGAAATCCATCATTATTTACATCGCCGATGCCGATACCTTCGGTGGAAACTTCGTTATTCTCAATTGCATTATTCCCGCTGATCCGTTTAAATATTCCATTCTCGTTCAGCCAGATAGATTCCGGGTCTTTGGTAACGATGTCCAGATCACCATCGTTGTCGAAATCTCCCCACAAGCCACCATTACCACGGATCGTATCGGGAAAAGCAATATTTGTAATTTCTGTAAATCTTTTCCCTTTTTCATTCCTGAAAAG
>JAIORR010000080.1 GCA_021108055.1 Candidatus Cloacimonadota bacterium | reverse complement strand
TTCAGGATTGGGATGAAACTAAAACCTGAATGAAACCTTGAAATTGCTAAGCACGAAGAAATTTTTAGAAAGAAGTTTTTTCAAGGATGGTTTTTCGCTTTTCAAAACAAACAAAAAATATTAACATTTAAAAAATTATGAAAAAAGTAAGATCAATTCGACTTTTTCTTCGGCGGAAAAAGTTTTTGCAGAAAACTTCGTTTGATCGGTTCTCCACCCAATAAAACGCTTAAATTACTTTTTGCTGTATAATTGTCTTCCCAATATTCTATCGCTTTTTTATAGCACTCTACAGCTTCTTTCTGCTTCATTTGATGACGTTTCACAATTCCCAGATTTGTATAGGCTACCGAGTATCTTCTATTGACCTCTTGCAAAGCAAGTTTAATATCTTTGATGCGTCTATCAATTATCTTCTGCTCTGTTGTTTCGGGAAATTCACAGATCACTAAATCTTTCAATTCAGATTCATTTAGATTTTTGTATTTGTTTTCCCAAATTGTATAATATTCAATACCTCTATTCAGAAATTCCTCGGATACATTCAGGAAACCTGTTCTTTCGTCTTCATCCTGCGTTACATACAACGCTATAGTAAGATAAACCGCAGATCTATTGGTATAGACAACACCAACTTCATAAGACTGTTTATAATGTCCAATTGTATTGTATTCATATTCTATAGAATCTAACACTGCTAATACTTTCACAAAATCGTTATCATTAACATATTTACAGTATTTTTTTTGTAATTCCTGAATTATATTAATTCGTGGATCTAAAGTTGAATTTAGATTTTTGTAATAAAAATGTGCTATCAAAAGGCAAATAACAGAAATGATAACCATAATGGCAATCAGCTTTTTGCTTCTGCTATTTAATATGAAAATATCTTTTAACAAGAATACAACTCCTTGTGTTCTAAGTTAATGAATAAAATTGAAATCCAAAAAAAACCAGGTAATTAAACCTGATTTTTCTTGGAAATATCTTCACCTGAAAAGATTTTTTTATGAATGAACCTGTTCCACTAAGAATTTCCTGATCTCTAAAGGTGTCTCTTTGGTCATATTGGAAACTATGATATTTGTGATGATTGCCAGAGGAGCACCTATCCAGGCAAAATACCAAGCTCCCAGCCAATATGTTATAAATTCATGGAAAGGCAATGTAGCTCCTGCTTTTCCTGCTACAAAATATGTAAGCGAGATTGCAGTTATAAACAGCCCAACCGATAATCCTGCAATAGCACCTTTTTTGTTTGAACCGCTCCACCAGATTCCCAATAAGAACAATGGGAAGATCGTGCAACCGGCTAAAGAAAAAGCCAAAGCAACAAGCTGTCCGATCAATGCTAATTTTAACATCGCCAGACACATCACAATTATAGCCATCAGTATAGTTGCAAATCGAGCCATCATGAGTTGAGTTTTCGGATTTGCTTTCGGATTGATCACTTTGAAATACAGGTCATGAGAAAAAGCAGAAGAACCAGCAACCAGAAGTCCCGAAACGGTTGAGAATGCTGCGGAAACTCCACCTGCAGCAAGTAATCCTACTATAAGCGGGTTCACATTCCCGAGCTGAGCTGTGTAAACCACGATAGCGTCTTTTGCCAATACACCAATCTCCGGATTTGTTGACAAAATTTTACCAAAAGCAGAAAATACCGGTGCACTCCAATAAAGGATACAGATGAAAAAAAGTCCCCAAACAACGCTCCATCTTGCATCTCTGGCTTTCGGCACAACATAAAATCTTTGTATCACATGCGGAAGTCCTGCAGTCCCGATCATCAAAGAAAAAGTTAGTGCTATCCACTGGAAGAAAGTTTTACCTGTTGAAGGATCCCAGGGCATAGCATATTCCGGACTTGGCAAAATAGCGAAATCATGCCCGAAGGAATTAACAAGATTAGCCGTTTCAGGAGCAGGAATTCCTTTAACAATATCCGAAACAACAGCTCCATAACCTATTTCCGGAACAACCCAGAAATAATCGAATTTATAAGTAAGAATAAATAATGGAATCAGGAACGAAATGATTATGATCACATATTGAATCTGCATATTCTTCGTCACACCGAGCATCCCGGAAATGAGAGTATAAGCCAACACGACCGAGCTTCCGATGATAACCGCCCAAGTATAATCTATACCCATTACCCATTTGAACATCAGACCGATACCTCCGAATTGTCCAACACAATACGAAATTGAAATTAAAATTGCTACAACTGCCGAAGTAGCTCTCAAGCCTGATGAATAAAACCTGTCACCGATAAAATCGGGAGCTGTGTATTTCCCGTATTTTCTGATCTGACCAGCCATTAATATCAATAATAGAACGTAACCACCAGTCCAACCGACAACAAAGGCAAGTCCGTGATAACCGGAGCCATACATCAGGGCAGCCATTCCCAAAAAGGAAGCAGCACTCATCCAGTTTGATGCGATTGCCATACCTGAACCGACACGGGAAATTCCTCTACCTGCAGCATAATAATCTGTAGTATCTTTTGCTCTAAAAAATAAACCGACAAGTATAAAAAGAACTAAGATAGAAATCAAAATAATTGCAGGTCCTACTCTGAAACTACCTTCCAATGCAGTTGCGCTTGCACAAAGGAAAGTTGCTGTGAATAATAACATTAAAATTAAAGCATATTTTTTCATTTTTATCTCCAGTTCTCTATTTTTTCTTTTTGTCGTAAGTACCCATCTTAGTATGCACTTTATCTATCTTATAACAATAAACCCAGCATAATATTACGAACAATACTAACAGCAATATTGCTGTATAAAAGTAATGGAAAGGAAATCCGAAAACAATCGTATCAGTGAGAAAAGATTGATTATGAGTAAGATATAATTTCATTATCCCATGAATATTGTTTATATTTTCTGTTGTGAATATTTCCATTTCATCTGCTCTTAATTCCAACGGAATCAATTTTGCTTTCAGACTATGATTTTCCAGATGCAAAATCGGAGCAACTTTTTCAATAATACTTTCTTTTACATTGATATAATCGTTATCTTCTAAAGTTGTGATATTTGCTTTAAGCTGTTCAAAAGCTGAAATTTCCGCTTTAAAATGTTCTTTTTCTTCTTCTGCGATCATATCATAAACAATCCAGCTAAAAGCATTGTTCAGAGTCTCTTTTTTTTGCGGTTTTGCCATAATGGAAGATTTCCCAAGAACAGATAAAACCGCATCGGCAAATTCTATTTTTTCTTCCGGAGAAGCATTGCCATCCTTTATGTTACTCCATACTTTTTCAAAAGTGATCAAAGAATTCTCCGGTGTCGGCTTTCCAGTAACCTTAAGTAATATTTGAAATCCGAAGATAGCTACAGCCCAAATTATTACCAAAATGATCACTAAATTTCTGTTGATTTTTGAAAAAGCAGTCGTCGGTTTGAAAAAACTAATTCTGTAGTCATTTTTCTTTTCCACATATCCTCCTGATTTTATTTTTTAATTCATTATTTTAAACTTCCGAAATTACAAAAACTTCGGAAGTTTATTAAAAATTTATAATCCATACATCTCGATGATCTCTTGTTTGGTTTTTCCCAGGATGTCATATTTCTTTCCAACTTTAATGAAAGCTTTCAATGCTTTATCAAGGTGATGAATTTCGTGTCCTGCAGAGATCTGTGTTCTGATCCTGGCTTTTCCGTTTGGAACTACCGGGAAGAAGAAGCCGATCGCATAAATTCCTTCGTCATATAGGTCTTTTGAGAAATCCTGCGAGAGCTTTGCATTGAATAGCATCACAGGAACGATAGGAGTATCTCCGGGCTGCAAAACAAATCCTGCTTCAGTTAAACCCTTACGCCAGTATTCTGTATTTGCTTCCAATTTGTCTCGTCTTTCTGTGCTTTGAGATAAAATATCCAGAACTTTAAGAACTCCGGAAACTACAACCGGTGCAATGGTGTTTGAGAAAAGATAAGGTCTTGCTTTCTGACGGCACATTTCCACGAGTTCTTTTCTGCCGGAAACACAACCGCCGGAAGCACCGCCGAGAGCTTTTCCAAATGTAGTTGTGATAATATCTATCTTTCCAAAAACGCCGCAATGTTCGTGAGTTCCACGACCGGTTTTCCCGATAAATCCGGAGGAATGAGAATCATCTACAAAAAGCATAGCATCGTATTTATCGCAGAGTGCAACCATCTCATCGAGCTTTGCCGTATCTCCATCCATGCTGAAAACACCGTCTGTGATCACAACCTTAAGTCTTTTATCTGCATGCAGTATAAGTTTTTTTTCAAGATGATCCATATTGGAATGTTTGAAAGTATCGTGCATCGCACTACAAAGACGGATCCCATCGATAATCGAAGCGTGAACCAGACGGTCGGAGATCATCACATCTTCATCTGTAAGGATCGCTTCAAAAACTCCGGCATTTGCATCCATACAGCTCGGGAAAAGGATCGTGTCTTCTGTTCCCAGGAATTCCGTAACTTTCTTTTCCAGTTCATTATGAATATCCTGAGTTCCACAGATAAAGCGAACCGAAGACATTCCGTAGCCACGAGATTCCAATCCTTCGTGGGCAGCTTTTACAACTTCCGGATGACTGGAAAGTCCCAGATAATTATTTGCACACATATTAATTACTTTTTTCAATGAAGACCCCGTAGGATATTCAACCTCGATATCAGCAGCCTGAGAAGAATGGATGAGTCTTTCCTGCTTGAAGATACCTGCATCTTGAATGCCTTTGATCTGCTCCTGATAAATTTTCCTTACTTTATCACTGTAGCCCATATTTTACTCCTTTGTTTTCAGATTTAGTATAATCAATTGTCACCCTGAGCCCTTCGACATCGCTCAGGACAAGCTTAGTCGAAGGGTCAATAAAATTACAATATGGTTCGACTCCACTCACCATGACAAAAATAACAATTCAATTATCCAACAAATTCTTTTACTAATTCCACGATCTTATTAACTGAATCGAATGCTTCCGGTGAAGCTTTTTCATCCGGAATGGAAATCTTGTATTTCGCTTCCAGAAATCTCTTGAGTGAAACCATCGAGAAAGAATCCACGATCCCGCCGGAAATGAGCGGTGTATCGTAAGTTAATTCCTCATCTTCGTCTTCGAGGTATTCCTCGATAACATATTCCAATACAACATCTTTCATCTCTTCCATTTTTTTTCTCCTTTTTATTTATTCTTAAGTAAATACTCAATTATGTCATTCCCAACTTGATTGGGAATCCAGATTCCCGCTTTTGCGGGAATGACAAGTTTCTGGAAATCTGCATCGAAATTATTCATCATCATCCAAGCCGGAAGTATCACCGATATCTTCTCCCCACTCTTTGGCATGAAGAAGTCTTCTCATAATTTTACCGCTTCTTGTTTTGGGAAGGGAATCTATATATTCGATCTCCTGCGGCATTGCCAGCGGTGAAAGTTTTTTCCTGATGAAATTCATAATATTGAGCTCCAGCATATCATCTATTTCGTAGCCGGGATTAAGCGTAACGAATGCTTTCACAACTTCCATATTCACTTCGTCCGGTTTTGCCACAACAGCAGATTCGGCAATTGCTTCGTGTTCCAGAAGTGCAGATTCCACCTCGAACGGACTCACGAGATGTCCACCGGTATTGATGACATCG
The DNA here is from genome assembly GCA_021108055.1 of Candidatus Cloacimonadota bacterium. Classification (GTDB taxonomy): domain Bacteria; phylum Cloacimonadota; class Cloacimonadia; order Cloacimonadales; family TCS61; genus JACNIV01. Next base: position 1,833 of record JAIORR010000080.1, on the reverse strand, counting down.
TCATCACGTCCTACAAACCAGAAATAACCGTCTTTATCGATGGTCGATCTATCGCCGGGCAGATACCAGCCATTTTTGAACTTTGTTTTATATGTTTCTTCATTATTCCAATAAGTTCTCATCATTGCAGGCCAGCCGGGTTTGAAACCGATCAGTCCGATCTTTCCGGTATCCGTTATTGGTTCAAAAGTTTTTGAATCTACAATTGCTGCAGTAATTCCCGGAAAAGGTTTTCCCATCGAGCCCGGTTTGATCTTCATATCGGGGAAATTCGTCAGCATCATGGAGCCGGTTTCCGTTTGCCAGTAAGTATCGAGGAATTCATGACCAAATACTTTCCCAGACCAGATTACAGCTTCGGCATTCAGAGGTTCACCCACACTCGCCAGATGCCTGAGAGAAGAAAGGTCATATTCTTTGATAACGTCATCTCCGGCTTTCATTAAAGAACGGATGGCAGTGGGTGCAGAATACCACATTGTAATTTTATGTTTCCGGATAAAATTATACCAGGAAGATGCGGAAAATCCTGTGTCGAGAACACACTGAGTAACTCCCATACTCCAGGGACCGATAATTCCATAAGAAGTTCCCGTAACCCAACCCGGATCTGCAGTACACCAGTAAATATCATCTTCCTGAAGATCCAAAACCCACTTGGTTGTGAGATATTGCGAGATGAGAGAATAATGAACATGCTTCACGCCTTTGGGCTGTCCGGTGGTTCCCGAAGTGTAATGAAGAACTGAAGAGGATTCTGCTTTGGTTGGAAAAATCTTAAAATCTTCCGGTTCTTTGTAAGTTTCCATATCGAAGGTTAATTCTCTCTCTTTTAATGGTTTCTTTCCATCATGATCTACGATGATAATGTGTTTAAGGTAGGGACTTTTTTCAATTATTTTTCGAACTTTTCCCACATGCTTTCTTTGAGTAAGGATCGCAGTTGTTTCTGCATTATCCAATCTTACGTGCAGCGATTCCTCCCCGAAAGCAGAAAAAAGCGGTTGGGCAATTGCACCGATCTTCAGAACTCCCAGAAATCCAATATAAAGCTCAGGAATTTTATCCATAAAAAGGCAAACTCTGTCTTCATTCTTTATTCCCAGGCTTTGCAGGAAAGAACCGATCTTGTTGCTGTTTATGCGGACATCATCGAAAGTATATTTCTTTTCAACTCCACCCAGACCTTCCCAGATGAGAGCAAGCTTATCTGCCTTTCCCATCTCACAGATACGATCTGAACAATACCAGCCGATGTTCAGGTCATCTCCGTCTTTGTAACCGAGTTCCTTTTCGGAAATCGACCAGCTAAAGTTCTTAATTCTTTCTTCGTAAGAGCCAATGTGTGACATTTTATTCTCCTTATATTTCTTATTTTTCTATTATAATTACTGCTGTGGCAAAATCTTTAATATGGGACAAGGAAACCTGAATATTCGTTAAATTATTTTCCTCGACTATTTTTTTGGTTTTACCATATAAACAGATCAACGGCTTGCCAAGATCGTCGTTGACAACTTCAATCTCATTAAATGCCATTCCGTTCCGCCAACCTGTTCCAAGTGCTTTGAAGAACGCTTCCTTAGCAGCAAATCGAGCTGCATAATTCAAAGCTCTATTAGCCTTCGTTTCGCAGTATTCTATCTCTTTCGAGGTAAATATTTTCTCTTTAAAACCGTTGTCTTTATCAAACTGCTTCTTCACTCTATTCACTTCGATGTTATCGATTCCAATCCCGTAGATCATAATAATTACCGCAAAGGCACTAAGACACAAAGAGAATCATAAATCATTTTAATATTCTACTAAAACATCACCATAATGATGTAATGT
>JAIORR010000160.1 GCA_021108055.1 Candidatus Cloacimonadota bacterium | reverse complement strand
AGTTCATTCCTGATGAATTCCGCACATCCTTTACCGGCATTTTCCATTAATTCCTTTCCTGGAATTCCAATTTTTTCAATCGTATATTTATCAAGAGCATACATCTCTTCGCGGGATAAAACGAACATCTATTCCTCCGGTAATATTATCTCGAAAGTGGTTCCTTTTTTCAATTCGCTTTTCATTACGTGTATTTTTCCGTTATGGTATTCTTCGATAATTCTTTTTGCCAGACTGAGACCCAGTCCCCAGCCGCGTTCTTTACCGGTTATACCGGGATAGAATATTTTTTTGTACATAGATTTAGGCAAACCCGTTCCCTTGTCTTGAATTTGAATATGTGTTTTTCCATTCTCGCTGAAAGCTTTAACGGTGATATTTCCGCCTTTTTTCTGCATTGCATCGATACTGTTTTTTATCAGGTTTTCCAATGTCCATTTTATCAGGTCGGGATCAATCATAATTTCTTTTTCTTCTATTTTACTTTTAAATTTGATGTTTATCTTATTTGAAATCGAAGGCAATCTTCTCTTGAAATGTTCTATTGTATCCAGGATAATATTATGCAGATTGAATGGCTGACGTTTTAATGTTGATCCTATTTTTCCAAACCGTGAAGCGATCTTATTCAAGCGATTTATATCCACGTTCATATATTCGAGCATTGTCAACATTTCCGGATCGTTTCCCTCTTTTTCTATTTTCATAGAAAGAATATTTAACCATCCGCTTAAAGAAGAAAGCGGTGTACCGAATTGATGAGCGGTTTCCTTTGCCAATCCTACCCATAAAAAGTCTCTCTCTCCTCTTTTTGAAGAAACAACGCCATAAATTCCCAGCAGCACAAAGATGAGTATTAAAACCATTTCCACATAAGGCATCATTTTTAACTGTTTCATCGTTTTTGAATCACCGTAATAAACATAGCTGTAAATTTTGTTATTTTCTTTGCTGAATTTAAGAGGTATAACCGTATGTTGCCTGTCCATTTTCCTTGTCATTTTTAGAAGAAGTTCCTGTTGTTTTTCATCCAGTTCGGAATAATTCTTTTTTGGAATATCGATATTTTCCCAACTGAATGGTTTTTTCAAACTATCTGCAAGAATTATGGGATAATCTATTCCCGGGATGATCTCTTCCATAAAATATTGAAAAAGAAAATGCTCCAGATTAACGTCCGTCGGCAATCCCAAAAATTTAGAATAGAGATCGGGAACGATCTGAACATCCTTCCTGATATTTCTGTGAAGTCTATTTGTATAAATAATAAAAAAAACAAGAAGCAATACACTTCCGGCAATAAAATAAATTATTAAAAAACGGTTTCTAATGTTCGTCTTTTTTTGCAATTTCCCAAATTTCATCTAACTGCTCCAAGCTTGCATCAAGCATATTATGGTTATTCTTTCGATAATGTTCTTCAACTTTTTTAAAGCGGATTTCAAATTTATTAATAGTTTTCTTGAGTGCAGATTCCGTATCAAAACCGAGTTTACGTGCAATATTTACAATAGAAAAAAGCATATCTCCCAATTCATCTTGCATTTGGAGAATATTATTTTCTTCAAATGCTTCATCAAATTCTTTTGTTTCTTCCTTTAATTTTTCTATCGCAGGCTGGACGTCCGGCCAGTCAAAACCCACCGAAGCTGCCTTTTCCTGCATTCTTTGCGCAATAATGAGTGCTGGCATGGCACGTGGAATTCCATCGATGGCAGAAGTGCGAGATTGTTTTTTTTCTTCGAATTTTATTCGTTCCCAATTCATTTTCACACCGTTTGCATCTTTTGCTTCTCCATCTCCAAAAACATGTGGGTGGCGGCGAATAAGTTTATCGTTTATCTTTTTCAGAACATCATCCATTACGAATTTTTTTTCTTCTTTTGCCATCTGCACCTGCATTATTATGTGCAGCATCAAGTCACCGAGTTCTTCCGACAAATGTTCAAAATCTTTTTTTTCTATAGCTTCGATAGATTCATAAAGTTCTTCGATGAAATTAGGTATCAGAGATTCATGAGTCTGTTTAACATCCCACGGGCAGCCTTTTTGAGGGTCTCTGAGTTTTTCGATTATCTCCATCAGCCTGTCAAATTCTTTCATTTCACCTCAATTCTGCTTTCTTTATTATTCAATTTCTTCACCTTGCAGTTCCCTTGATTCATCATCTTCTGTCCATTCTTTTTCCTTTTTCCGATTTCTTATTTTCTTCTTGATGACACCAATAATTAAAACCAGCGGCAGAATGCTCCAGATGATCCCGGTAGAAGCAAGGAGTATTTCTACCCGAAAATGAGTTTTTGAATACTCTTCAAAAAAAGCGGAGAAGTCTTTTGGCGTAAAGAAAAAACTTTTCGTGAACGCAGAATCAAAATCCCCGCTTGAAAGAGCGTAATCCCAGAATCTGTAGAATTCGAGTTTTCTTTTATTATATAAATATTTAACTGCCAGACCGGATTTTGCATAAAAGCTTTCCCACTCGATCCGGTTTTTCGGGTAAGAATATTTCATCATTTCGAGTGAGCGGGAATTTCCCAGAAGATAATTTCTTATAAAATTTATTTCTCTGTCTATTCCCATATCTCCGGAGAAGTAAACAGCCATTCCTTCGTTGAACCAGAGCGGCGGGTTTTTCAAATAGCATCCCACAAAATGATGTATATATTCATGAAGCAAAATTCTTCTGAGCGTGCTTATGCTTTTCAAATTTTTCGGATTTTGTAAATATATCGTTTTATTTCGATTGTTGTAGAATGCCAGGCTGAATTCCATGATCTTTGAATGACCCTTTACCCATTTCAAATATTCTTCCTGATCCGGAGCTATCACAACGTTCACCGGCACATCGAGATATGAACCGATTTGTCTCTGGAATATCTGAATATCCTCGTTCAAACGGGAAATTATAATATCGGCGGTTTTAAGGTCTTTTTCTTCAGCAAATAATATTATATCTTCATAAGTTACTTTTTTATAATCGGACTGATTTGAGTAAAGGCTGGAAGACAGCAATAATATCAAAATAAGGCAAAAGGGGATTTTTATTTTTATTTTCGTAACTATTCTCCTGCGATTCTTTTCTTTATCAGTACATTTAATTTTTGAATATCGAAGGGTTTGAATATCACGTCCTGCAAACCGTCTTTTTTGGATTTCACAACAGCATGTCCGGGGTCATAACCGAAACCGGTCATCATAATAATGGGAAGGTTTTCATCATATTCTTTGGTTCGGGAATAGAGTTCATATCCATCCATATCCGGCATGGCAATATCAGTTAAAAGAAGATCGATGTCTCCACGCATAATAAGACTCAAAGCTTCATATCCGGCATTCGAACAGATTATCTCGAAACCATTATCGCTATCTTCAAGTTCCATTTTCAGATATTCAGTTACCGATCTTTCATCATCTACTATAAGAACTTTTGATGACATATATTACTCCGATATTTCTAATTTTTCTTTCATCTTCAAAATTGATCTTTTGAAGATTTTATCTATTATTTTACGTTCATTTTTTTTCAGGTGTTGATAAATTATCCAGCGTTCCGGAAATTGAATTTTATCGAAAGCCAGAAATTCGTTTTCCCTGTATTCTATTTCAGGTCGATCAATGAATCCTGATCGGTTATTTTCTATGATCTCCGAGAGCATTCCATTTTCCGTTTTGAAGGATTTTTCTTTTTCAGGAAATTCAATGCTCAGGTTTTTGGTTACATGAAAAAATTTTAAGAGATCATAAAATTTTTTAATTATTTCCAGTTGTTTTTTTATAACATCTGCTTTAGTAAATTGAAGTTCGTTAGATAAATCATCATGTTCTTTTTCTATCTTTTTAATCAGATCATCATCAGGTTGTAAATATGAATTCCTGATAACCTGAAATATTTCTACAGGATCTTTTGTGCAATAACCATAGCATTTTTTATTTTTCACTCGGGAACAGGGAAAATTCTCATCTTTACATGTGGGAAACTGAAATAATATACCCATTGTATCCAGTAGATCATAAAGGAAAAAACGATCTGTGAAAGGTCCAAGGTAATATAGATCATCCTGAGTGTCTTGTGTAGCTTTGAAGAAAGGAGGTTTTCTAAAATCAATCCCCAGGTACACATAGTTTTCATAAGGCTTAATGATCCTGTTATACTCGGGTATTTCACTGATCTTTTTCTGCTCTATAAATGCATCGAATATAGTCTTTGTTTCTTTATAAGACACGATTTTTGTGAGTGATATAATTTGAAAGAGGGTTTTATCTTCGGGATTTTTGGTAAGGAAAAAATTTATCTTTGTCTTCAGATTTGTAGTTATTCCGTTGAATAATATTTCATCTTCTCCGGAAAAAATAAATATCCCCGATTTTTCAGGGATAACCTGTTTCTTAAAATCCTTCTTTGCAAATTCAATCATGCGGGTTAATGTTTAATTGATTTGCAGGGTGTCAATAAAAATGAAGAGGTGAAATAAAAACACAGTATCACAGAAATGAACAGTTTGCCATCAAAGTAAGCAGATGCAGCTTTCCTAAAAAAATATTTGACAGCAACCCACTCAGATTTATATCTGTGCCTGTTTTTTAATGAAGGGGTTACATATAAAAAACGGATAACTTTATGAGAAAAATAGAAATAATCGTAGTGGGAATTGTGCAGGGTGTTGGATACAGGTTCTTCGCAGCCAGGGTCGCTCATTCCTTGAATATTCGGGGCAGCGTGAAAAATACGATCGATGGAGATGTGGAGATCATTGCGATCGGAGAAGAAAAAGATATAGGGATTTTTATTGAAGAACTACGGAAAGGTCCTTCTATGGCAAGGGTAGTAAAAATGAAAATCTCTGAATTATCATCGACAAAAGGTTATGAAAATTTCAGCATTGAATATTAATAGGAAAAGATTTATATTATCTCTGTATTTGTTCTTTTTCTTTACGATAAATCTTCCCGCACTTTCCAGTAATCCTGTTTATTATACTCCTTCACAAGATTATCATATCGTTAAAAAAGGAGAAACACTGTATTCAGTCAGCAATAAATATTCACTTCCCATCGAAAGAATAAAATTATTTAATAATTTAAGATCTGACCGTATCTTTGTAGGGCAGAAGATATATTTATATCCTAAACCTGCAGGAAAACATGAATTCGTAACTGTTCGCAAAATTCCCAAAACCGGTTATCATCTCGTTAGACAGAAAGAATCGATCCACCGCATTGCAAAAATGTATGATCTTAGTGTTTTTGATATTTTAGATTTTAATAATTTAAATTCATTCAGTTTGAAACCGGGTATGAAACTCTGGCTGATTTCCCGGGAAACCAAAACAGTTACACAAGAAAGCAAAGAAATAACCGAACCTGTGAGAATCGATACGGAAATAGAAAAAGAAATTAAAAAACCGGAACCAAAAATTATCCATAAAAAAAAGGATCTTTTCATTCCTGCAAATGGAACGGTAACTTCCGAATTCGGGATCAGAAATGGAAGACCACACAAGGGAATTGACATTGCCGGAAATGTAGGAGATCCGATCTATGCTGCTTTGAGCGGGAAAGTAGCCTATGTAGGAATCCAAAGAGGATATGGCAATGTGGTCATTCTGGAACATGAAAATTATATAATGACAGTATATGCTCACAACGAAACAAACCTGGTTCGATTGGGTGAAGCAGTGAAGAGAGGACAACCAATAGCAACCCTTGGAAATACGGGGTCTACGACGGGACCACATTTACATTTTGAATATCGTATTAAGGGAAAGGCAATTAACCCCAGAGAGGTTCTACCGAGTTTATAGGTAAAAAATGAAAAATAAAGATAATCTGTTCCTGATAGGTGAAGTCGCAAAAAAACTTGGAATACATGACCAGACAATTAGAATGTATGAGCGTAAACACCTGATAAAACCTCAAAGGTCTGAGAATAATACAAGACTTTTTTCTAAAAATGATGTTACCAAGATAACAACAATAATAACTTTAACGCAGGAAATTGGTCTTAATCTTTCCGGCGTGAAGATAGTTTTTTCTCTCGTAAAAAAACTTAAAATGTCTGATGATGAATTTTTAGATTTTATCTACGATCACAAAAATGAATTTAACGTTCAAGGTTAGAATGTATGGCTGATAACATCTTTAAAGATAGAGCGTTACAAAAATACTTAGATGATATTTCAAAAATACAACCACTATCGAGGGAAGAAGAGAACAAACTGGCAATTAAAGCCAAAAAGGGAAATAAAGAGGCAATAAACAAATTGGTTCAATCAAATCTGAAATTCGTGGTAAAAGTTGCTGCTCGTTATCAAAATAGAGGATTAACTTTTTCCGAACTTATCAGTGAAGGTAATATGGGGTTGATAAAAGCCATCGAAAAATTTGAACCTGAGCAGCACAATAAATTGATCTCTTATGCTGTGTGGTGGATCAAACAAAGAATTCTATTTGCCTTAGCAGAAAAAACACACCTTATCAGAATGCCGCTTGGAAAAGCAAATATTGCTGGTAAGATCAAAAGTGCAAAAGATAAAATTTTCAGTGAAACCGGCGAAAATGCTACAATAGAGGAAATATCCAAACTAACTCAACTTAAACAAAATGCAATCAGAAAAATAAGTAAGCAAAATATCGATACTATCTCTATAGATGATGAAAGTTATACCAGCAAATATGATAAAGTAACTCTAAACGAATTTTTGAAAGATCCGGAAATTTCCGATCCTCAAAAATTATATTATCGCAAAAAAGTTAAAGACAGTATCGACCGTTCGATCGAAAATCTTCCTTCGAGAGAAGCCAGAATAGTTAAAGAATATTTTGGATTGGAAGGTAATAAAAGTAAAAATTTTGCTCAAATTGGAGAGGAGCTCGGTCTTTCCCGCGAGAGAGTTCGTCAAATCCAAAAAAAGGCTTTGGAAAAAATACTGGAAGACACATACGACGAAGTTGAAAACGACATAGATTTTTTAATTAATCAATGATCTAATTTATGATCTTTCAAATGAGCTTTCACATCCAGTTCTATTTTTAATAAAATTAGAAGCAAAAGACCTGCAACAGGATTTTTTACAATATATCTTTTTTCGTCAACATCAAAAAATCGAGTTCTTTGAACATTCGGGATACCCGGGTTATTTTATTTTTTATTGCTTCAATACCGCGTCCATCGAACACATTATCCTGCATCAGTGATAACAGCATCAATTCAAAAGCCGTGGAAGATATCCATTGAACAATAAGTTTGTATCCGCAAATCGCCAGTGCCTGAGTTTTCTCCATGAAATTTTGTAATGTTTTTTTATCTACACTCACCGTACTGCAGGAAGCAAATACGATAATTCTATTCTTGCATTTTCCTTTTAAGAGTTCACCAAGTTCTTCAAGGGTAATTAATTTGTCTTCGATCAATAAGCCATTCTTCTTACCATGAAAAGCAAGATAAAGGATCGGGTATTGTGAATACTTTTTGGTTTTCCACTTTTTTAGATA
>JAIORR010000334.1 GCA_021108055.1 Candidatus Cloacimonadota bacterium | reverse complement strand
TGAGGGTTGGAAAAAAATGAACTATCCATCTGTTTTCACACAGGCTGAGGAAATTGGTAACAAGAAGAAAAGGGAATTCATTGACTTATTTTACTTTGAAATAAATAAACCACTTGTAAAAAAAAGCTTCTATTGGGAAGAAAATGAAAAACATTAATGTTCTTAGAGAAAAATTGAAGAAGTCAACTGGAAAGAAGAGAGTTCCTCTGTTAATAAATTTGGCTTTTGAAATTATGTATTCAGAGCCGGATAAATGTATTCAATACAGTCGGGAAGCATCTAAGATTGCAAAGAAATTTGAAATGAAAATGGAATTAGCTTTTGCCATAATGCATATTGGCTTAGGCTATTTCCACAAAGGATACTTAAATCAAGCTATGCAATTCTACAACAAAGCATATCCTCATTTTCTTAAGATCAATAATCCTGAATGGACTTCTCAAATTAAAAGCAATATGGCTATCATTTATCGTTTGCAAGGGAAACTTGACCTTGCTCAAAAGACCTTCTATAATGCTTGTAAGCTTCTTGAAAAATCAGGTAAGATCAAGTCTTTAAATTATATCAATAGTCTGAATAATTTGGGAATTATATATGATATTTCTGAGAAATATGATAAAGCTTTGGAATATTACAATAAATCACTAAAGTTGGCTGAAAATATCCAGTTTGATTATGGTTCCGGAAACGCTTCAAATAACATTGGTAATGTATATTTGAAATTAAGAAAATATGAAAAAGCTATTAATTATCTAAATATATCGTACAAATATAAAAAGAAAATAAATAATAAAAAAGGAATGATCAGTTCCTTAATTGCTATTTCAAACTTTTATAGCAAAATATCAGAAAAAGATAAAGCTCTGCATTATGCAAAACTTGCTTTAGAGATAAGTGATAATTTTAAGGATAATGGCTCTATCATAATAATTAATTCACGTTTTGCAGAAATTTATATTGACCAAAGGCAATTTGATCTTGCCATAAATTCATTAAAAAAGGCTATAAAAATTGCAAAAAAAGAAGACATTAACGAGAAATTAATTTCACTTTATTTGCAATTATCAAATTTGTATGAAAAACAAAAGGAAATCCCGAAGGCTTTAGAATATCACAAATTATTTACTGAATTAACTTTTAAATATAATAATGCTGAGAGTGCAAAAAAGATCTCCGAAATAGAAGTAATGCTGGAAACCGAGCAAAAAGAAAGAAAAATTGAATTTTTGCAGAAAGAAAAAATAATTAAAGATTTGCAAATAAAAGCAAAAGAAGAAGAACTCATAAAGAAAAAAAATAAAGAAATTGAAATAAATAAAATGAACAAACTTCTGGAGCAACGTGTTCGGGAAGAGTTAAAAAAAAGAGAAGAACAGCAGCTTCTTCTGGCGCGAAAATCTAAATTGGAATCTCTCGGTAAACTTGCTGCCGGAATTGCCCACGAAATAAATCAACCGATAACACACATTTCCCTGGGGGTGGGTAATATCCTTGTCAGGCAGAAAATGAATAAACTGGAAGATGAATATCTTATCGAAAAATGTAATAATTTCTATGAAGATATAAAAAGAGTTAATAAAATTATCAACCAGATAAAAATATTCTCAAGAGACCGGAAATCGATTATTTTTAAAAAAATAGACGTGAACGAGACTATTAATAACACACTGTTATTGATAAAAACCCAGTATGAAAATCACCGGATAAAACTGGAAACAAATCTCGATGAGAATATCGGAAATGCACTGGGTGATAAATATAAACTGGAACAGGTGATCATAAATCTTCTCGGAAATGCCAGGGATGCGATCGAATCGAAAAGAAACGATTCCGACAAGACTTCCAATATGGGAAAAATCAAGATAGTTACATATAATAAGAAAAATAAGATTTACATTGATATAACAGATAACGGAACAGGAATTCCGGAAGATAAAATCGATAAAATATTCGATCCGTTCTATACAACAAAAGATCCGGAAAAAGGGACAGGATTGGGTTTATCGATTGTTTATGGAATTATTCAGGAAATGAATGGTGAGATTTCCATTCAGAGCAAATTGAATGAATTCGCCACAATAAAGATTACATTACCGGAAGTATGAAACCTTGAGAACTTTTCCAATTTTTTCCGAAGCTTATGCTTCAAAAACCTTTTTAACAGTTCTCAATAATTTCCCCTCTTTTGACAAAGAGGGGGCGGTGGAGTTAGATAAAAAATATTGGAGTTTCTTATGAAAAAACTAAAAGTCCTGATCCTCGATGATGAAAAAGGAATTCGGGAAGAGATCAAAGATTTCTTAAGTTTATACAATTACCTGGTAGATTGTGCGGAAACACCTTCCCGGGCTTTTGAAATACTAAAAAGTAAACTTATAGATATTATGATCCTCGATATCAAACTCCCGGAAATGGATGGATTGGAAGTTTTGAAAAAAGTTAAAAAAATACAACCTGATCTGGAAGTGATAATGATAACCGGACATGCAGATATGAACAGCGTGCTGGAATCTATGCGGTCGGGTGCATTCGACTTCCTGATGAAACCGCTGAATGTGGAAATTATCCGGCAGACTATCGAAAGAACATCCAGATTCATAGAACTAAATAATCGATTGGAAAAGGTGGAATCAAAATATTCACTTCTAAAGAAAGAACTGCAGGAAAGAATTGGCTGCAGAGTAATCGGGAAGAGCACTGAAATACAAAAAGTTATACAAATGATACGTAAAGTTGCGGAGTATGACAATACATCTGTGCTGATAACCGGTGAAAGCGGGACGGGTAAAGAACTGGTAGCAAGAAGTATTCACTGCCTTAGTCCCAGAAAAGATAATTATTTCTATCCTGTAAATTGTTCGGCAATACCGGAACACCTGATGGAAAGCGAACTTTTTGGTCATAAAAAAGGTGCATTCACCGGAGCTATCGAAGATAAGATCGGTTGGTTTGAAGCTGCTGATAGCGGAACATTATTTCTCGATGAGATCGGAGATATGCCGCTGAACCTTCAGCAGAAACTTTTGCGGGTTCTCGAAGATGGAAAGATCAGAAGGATCGGAACCCATAATGAGATCGAAGTCGATGTTAGAATTATCGCTGCTACAAATCAGGATATCAAAAAACTTATTGAAGATAATAAATTCAGACTGGATCTGTATCACAGGTTAAATAACTTTAGCATTGATGTTCCGCCACTTAGAAAAAGAACCGATGATATTCCAATCCTCGTAGAATACTATGTTCAATTCTTTTCCGAGAAATTAAAGAAACGCATTTCTTCAGTATCACCTGAAATATTTGAAAATTTGAAAAATTACGAATTTCCCGGTAATGTTCGTGAATTAAAGAATATAATCGAACGTGCTGTAATTATGTGTGAGACGAACGTTTTAACGAGTGATGATGTCTCTTTATCGGATATAAAAATAGCATCTAAAAAATGTATTTCTGAAACAGAAGATATATTCGACCTTAATTTAATGGAAAAAGCTCACATTCAAAAAATCCTGCAAAAGGTGAATAAAAATAAATCTCAAGCTGCAAAACTTCTAAATATCTCCTGGCATATTTTAGATCGCAAGATGAAGAAACATAAGATATTACCTTGATTCTTGAAATCCCGAGTCGAGTTTTGATACAAAATTAATTTCAATAAACTTCTAAGTAATATATGATTTAAATGAATTGATTATTTATTATTACTCAAAACCCGACTCGAGATTTCATCTTTACTTTTAAAATCTTCTTTTTCGTTCAGATACTATTTAGCACTTTCAATGTAATTTTATTAATTCATTGGGGAACATCAACCCTGAAAGAGTCAATTGTGAGTTTTCGATGAATGAGACCGTGCCTTCGGCAGGTAAACTTTTTCAGGGTCTCTTTTTTCTCTCGTCGTTTCCGGCGAAATTCGTCGTTTCCGACTAGTCATTTCCGCAGAGCTACAAGATCAACAAAATCAAAAACATTCATAATACCCTATAAAATAAGCACTTATCCGAATAAATATTTCTGGTACTATAATTGCTACTAAAAGTAAAAGAAAGGATGGAAAATGAATGTGCTGATTATCAATCAGAATAAGAATTTTCAAAAAGAGTATGAAGATTTTTTTTCGCTCTATGGAATCGAATGTTTCTTTGCCGCAGATAAACAGGAGACTATCTCCATTTTATCACACCGGTCAATAAACAAGATCATTCTTTTCATAGATGACATTTATGATATCGGTATCCTGCAATTTATTAATACTAACTATAAAAAAATAAAAGTAATACTATCGACAAATAAGAATTTCAAAGATGCTTTTTCCATAATGCGGGAAAGTAATTTTGAAATAATAGATGAACCAATGATTTTGAACGAATTAAAAAATAAGATTTTATGAAAAAAAAGGAGGAGTTATGAGTAATTATGTAAAGTTTTTTATGGTGATTATTGTAGTCGGGTTATTATGGAATGTTCCATTAATAGCTCAAAATTCTGATTTTGCGGAAATTCAAAACAACATTAATGAATTCGTAAAAGAACAAAAAGTGATGAAAGCTGATGATGTAGTTGATTTTATTCAGGATAACGGAACAAGGGGCAATCCAAGTCCACCAGCATTTGGTTCTGAATATTCTTATTCATCGAGCGCAGATAGGGTTTCGGTAGCAAAACTAACTACTACTAAATTTGTTATTGCTTATAGAGATGGTGATGATGGAAAGGCAATTATAGGAACGGTTTCCGGGGAAAGTGTTATCGCTTGGGGTTCACCATCATCATTTAATGATTTGTGGACCAGAAATATTTCTGTGGATGCTATTTCAGAAACAAAATTTGTGATTGCCTTCCGAGAATACGAACCTTCTGAAATGAATGCTTATGCAATATTAGGAGGGGTTTCAGGAAACACTATTACAGGATGGGGAACAAAGTCACAATTCGAAAGTGATACTTATCTAGGTGATGAGGATGAATTATATTTTAGTGTTTTAGCACTATCGACTAGTAGATTTGTAGTTGCATATAGATTAATAAATGGAAATTACACTTGTAGGGTTGAAGCTGCAACTATTTCCGGATTGAATATTACCTGGAGAGCTAATTATAATACTTTTTTTGGTAATTGTGCAAAGTATATTTCTCTTACCCGACTAACCGATACAAGATTTGTTATAGCCTTGCAAAGTAATTGGGGTGAACCTGACGGAAAAGGTTGCTTTTTTCTTTGGGAATTTACAGGAAGTACTATTAATGAATTGTCTTATAAATCCTTTTCTGCTTCTAATGAATATGCAACGCATATTTCTGTAACTGCACCCACCAGTACAAGCTTGATAGTTGCTTACAAAGATGTGGCAAATTCTAATAAAGGAACTGTAAATTACGCTACGATTTCGGGTAATACAATTACTTGTGATCCTGCAAATGCCATTGTTTTCAGTAATTCTACAGATTTAAACTATATTTCAGTAGTATCTCTTTCCGAATCGAGATTTATTATTTCTTTTGGGAATGATGATAATTGTAAAGCAATTTCAGGTAAATATGATGGTTCCATATCTCTGAGTAGTGAAACAATTTGTTATGCCTATTATAATTTATACAATTCCACAGCAGCTCTTTCAGAAACAAAATTTGTGGAGATATATGATAATCGTGCAAAAATAGGATATTTAACTCTTGAATATGCATCCAGCACCGTTACTCAAAATACGGATAATGTTTTCTCCGGTAAATCTAAAGCTCAAATAATTGGAATTGAAGTTGAAATAGAGTATGAGCTTGGTTCTATTTCACTTAGTCAATTTGATTTGAATACGAACGGAACTACAAGTGTTGCTGATATCTCTAATGCCAGGATTTATTATACCGGAGCTACAAATTCATTTTCGGAAACAGATCAATTCGGTTCAACATTCAGTTCTCCCAATGGAGCATTCGTAATTAGCGGAACACAATCACTTTATGCCGGTACAAATTATTTCTGGTTAACTTATGATATTACTCCCGGTGCTTCTCTTGGTAATCATGTAGATGCGGAATGTACTCAAATAACCGTTAATGGATCGGGTGAAACTCCCACAACAACTGCACCAACCGGTGCAAGAGAAATAGATAATCATTGTACCGGAAATTTAACAACTGCTTTTGTCTCTTCAATTGGTACATATTATATTGATGATCGTGTCGAGGTTCCTTCCGGAGAAGAATTCTCTATTCAACCGGGTGTAGAACTAATTTTTACCGGACATCATAAATTTGTTGTAAATGGAAGATTATTAGCACAAGGAACAGAGAATGATATGATAACCTTTACAGCTCAGGATACTGTCAATGGCTGGCATGGCCTGAGATTTGCATACGCAGACACAAATGGTCAGGATAGTTCAAAAGTTGAATATTGCAAATTTGAATATGGAAATGCAAGTTACGGTACTGCTGTGTCGGGACCAGATGACGAAGGAGGTGCAGTATTCTTTTATAGATCTTCGGATGTTGTTGTTAAGAACTCCATTTTTGAAAACAATAAAGGTTACTTTGGAGGAGCAATAAGCTGTTATCAGAATTCAGATGCAACGATAGAAAACTGTCATTTTGCGCATAACTCAACCAATTATGGCGGAGCACTTCGAGCAGTCTTCTCATCCCATCCAACTATAAAAAATGTTACCGTTGCAAATAACACCGGAGCAGGTATTTCAGCGCACAATACTGGTTCTATGACAGTGAATAACTCTATTTGCTGGGATAACAGCGGAGACGAGATATTTTTAGATGATGGTGGAAGTGCATCTGTAACATATTCGGATATACAAGGTAGCTGGACAGGAACAGGAAATATAAATGACGACCCATTATTCGTTGATGCTGCTAATGGAGATTATCATCTAACAGCAGCTTCTCCCTGCATAGATACAGGCGATCCAGCCTCACCTCTCGATCCCGATGGAACTCGTGCAGATATGGGTGCTTATTATTATACACATGTTTCTTGCACCAATTGTATTTCTCCTACGGATAATTCGGAATGGATTACAAAAAATCCCACTCTGAAATGGGAAGAAAATATACCTGCGATTGGCTACAAACTTAGTCTTGGTACAGATAATCCTCCCACGAATATTCTTAATGAAGTAGATTTGGGTAATGTAACATCTTATGAAATTAGCAGTGCCTTTGAACTATCAACTCCATATTTCTGGAAGGTAATTCCTTATGATGCGTCTCTTGAAGCTACAAATTGTCCGGTGTGGTCGTTTACTACTCAAACGGATGTGATAGATGCCGGCAATGCTTTTGATTTTGGTAATACGCGGCAAAATGATTATCTGGAAATTCCTTATTCCGAAAATTTGAATCCCGACCAGTTTACAGTTTCATTGTGGGCAAAAGTAGAAGGAGGTCAAGGCTCATACAGGTCGGCAATAACTTCTCGGGGAAATTCACGTACAGGTTATATTATTTATGCTTCAAATAGTAATAAGTGGGATTTCTGGACAGGAGCCACTAGCAGTTGGTCTATTATTAATGGTCCGGATATTGTTCTTGATACATGGACGCATATTGCTGCAACCTTCGATGGTTCAACGATGAAACTATATATTAATGGAAATGATA
>JAIORR010000346.1 GCA_021108055.1 Candidatus Cloacimonadota bacterium | reverse complement strand
TGTTCGAAAGTTTTATCTTCGAGTTCTCCTTTTTTTTCTAAATCGGGTATGGTGCTTTCAGATTGGGATATTTGTTGCTCTCCTTTTTCGGATAGAACATCTTCATATATTTGTGCTGGTTCAACCGGTTTTTGAATTTCTTGCATTGGCTTTTCTTCCGGTTTTTCTTCTTCGATCTCGGTTTCTATTTTTTGCTCCGGTTCATAAGTTTCTTCGGGAATAACTTTCTCTTCTTCTTTTTCCTGTTCGATCTGTTTTTCTTCTTCGATCTCGGGGCTTTTTTCTGTTATTTCTTCTGTATCTTCGATAGAAGGATCTAATTCTTCTGGTTTTTTCCCCGGTTCAACAGGCTGTTCGAAAGTGTTATCTTCAGGTTCCGGCTCTTGCGTTTCCGGTTGCTCCGAAAGATCGGGTTTCTTCTCTATCATTTCTTCCGGATAAGTTTCTTCATTTTTGTGATGTTTAAGAGATTCGTTGAAAGTTTCATATTGCTCATGCGGGAGAACCTTAAGTCTTTTCTTTTCTTCTATGTTGAATATCTTATCAATAAGATGACTATATTCAAATGAACTATCATTAAAGACTTTTTCTTTCAGTTCATCTACTTTTTTCTGTATTTTGTCGGAATGTTCTTTTTTCATAAGATCCTGGTATATAACCAGGGCATCTAATAACTGTTCCTGTGATTCGTATAATTCTG
This sequence comes from Candidatus Cloacimonadota bacterium, assembly GCA_021108055.1. GTDB lineage: Bacteria > Cloacimonadota > Cloacimonadia > Cloacimonadales > TCS61 > JACNIV01. The sequence goes on along the minus strand of JAIORR010000346.1, from coordinate 7,023 downwards.
CTAACGTTATGGTGGGGACTATCTTATCGTTCATAATCAATCTCCTAAAATTATTTGTTTTTTAAATTTTTCAAGGGTTTTTGGTCCGATCCCTTTCACTTTCAAAAGGTCATTGATAGAGTTAAATTTACCCAATTCCTTTCGCAGAGCTACTATTTTTTCTGCTTTGGATGGCCCAATGCCTTTTAACATTATAAGTTCATCAATTCCGGCACTATTGATATTAATTATTTTTGGTAGAATAACATCTTTTTCTTTTTCCGGTTCACTACTTTCTACGATGTCGGTTTCGGAACTCATCTCAATGAAAAAATCTTTCATTTTGGAATACCTTTTAATGCCTATTCCTTTGATGTTCAAAAGGTCTTTCCTGGAACGGAATCCATTTTTGTTGCGATATGCAATGATGTCTTCAGCTCTTTTTTCTCCGATTCCAGAGATGGTGATAAGTTCTTGTTTTGAAACAGTGTTCAGATCGTATTTTATTTCATAATCCTTTTCTAAGTTCAAACTCTCAACAGCTTGAGGATTAGGTTCTGCCAGTAATCCTGTATATTTTATTATCAAACCCAGAAAGGCAAAAAATACAAGGAAGAGCAATATCTTTTGCTCGTTATCCGTAAGAAAATTATTCAGTATTTTTTTCATTTTTCACTATAAATAATTGTTAGAAGTGTTTGCCCGACCACATAAAGAGAATTTGGAGAGCATTTATCTGGTGTATCTTCCAAAGTATGCCAGACGGGATAATCGAAATCGATTATATCGATTGCATTAAATCCTGCACAGATCAGGGGATAATGATCGTCATAGATCATGTTCGTTATCTTCGGTTTGAATTCGCTGAATCCCAATTCCTTAGCCGTATTCCAAACTTCGTTTACCAGGTCTGGTGAATTGTGGTAGGAAAAATATTCCATTTCGATCTGTAGATCGCTGTCTCCTATCATATCTACAACTATTGCTTTCTCCGGTTTTTCTTCTGTAAAATTTTCTGCAAAATAACTGGAACCCAGACACCATGTAGTATTGTTGCCGTATTCTCCCATGTCTTCCAAGTCGAAGAAAACCATATCTATTCCAAATTGACCGGGTTGTTTATCGGAAATGATCGAAGCTATTTCCAGAAGGACTGCAACCCCGGAAGCTGCATCATTTGCACCAATAATCGGTTCGTTATGCAGGGAAGCATCTTCTTCTTTATCTGCCCAGGGACGCGTGTCATAATGTGCTCCCAACAGAATGCGTCTGCTCATTCGCGGATAGAAACTGGCAATGATATTTACTCCTTTATATTCCTGTTCTTTGATGATGGAAGTAAATTCCTGTTTTTGTATTTCTGCACCACTCTTCTTCAGTTCGTCAATGATGTAATTCCTGCAAAGCTCGATCTCATCTGAACCCGGATAGCGCGGACCGAGTTCACACTGCTTTTCCAGGAAAGTAAAAGATTCTTCACCATTAAATTCCGGAATAATATCCTGACAAGAAATTATCAAAATTGAAAGCAAAAACACAAAGACAAATCTGTTCATATTACCGTCCCAATTTTCTACATACTACAAAAAAATCGATTCTATTTTTCTGTCAATGTAGTTTTAAGGAAAATCAAATGGCCGAGAGGGCAGGAATCGAACCTGCCGTAGACAGTTTTAGCTGCCCATTACCGGTTTTGAAGACCGGCTGAAACACCAGTTCCATCCTCTCTAAGAAAACAAACAAACGAAATATGATTTATATGTAAAGCAATTTTTATATAAACAAAATACGTAACATTCCTTGACTTAATACATCATCTGTAAAAATTTATTACGATAAGAAATTGTATATTTAAAGGTAGAAAAAAATGACTGATAAACATATTATAATGGGAACTGCCGGACATGTTGACCACGGAAAAACTTCACTTATCAGGGCGTTAACCGGTTTTGACTGCGATACTCATAAACAGGAAAAGGAACGCGGGATAACTATGAACCTGGGATTTACTCATCTCGAACTGCCGGATGGCAGCAGTGTTGGAATTGTTGATGTTCCCGGTCATGCCGATTTTATCAAAACGATGGTCTCGGGAGCTTGCGGTATAGATTTTGTAATGCTGGTTATTGCTGCTGATGAAGGAATTATGCCCCAAACGGAAGAACATCTGCAAATAATGAAAACTCTTGGAATTCAATATGGCATAATCGTCCTGACAAAGATCGATCTGGTAGATAAAGATCTGCTTGAAATGGCAACTGAAGAAGTAGAAACTTTTGTGAAAGATTCATTCCTGAAAGATGCACCCGTTGTAAAAGTCTCATCTGAAACCAATCAAGGTTTAGATGAACTTGCACAAACAATAACTGATATCATCCAGAAAATTCCTCAGCGCAACTTTGAAGGAACTTTCAGGATGTATGCCGATCGTGTTTTCAGTCGTGAAGGATTTGGAACTATTGTGAATGGTTCTATTCTTTCAGGTTCAATTACAAAAGAAAGAATGGTATTTTTGCTGCCTGGAAAAAGAGAACTTCGAATCCGAAAAATAGAACATCACGGCAAAGAAGTGGAAAAAGTCAGTGCAGGAGATAGAGCTTCTTTCAACCTGGTTGGTTTCAAACAAAAAGATTTCCGCAGGGGAATGGTTCTTTCTGATAGACCAATAAAAGAAACCAATCTGGTAGATGCAAAAATCACTGTTTTCCAAAAGGATGTTAAACTTGGTTTATGGAATCAGGTTATTTTTCTGCTGGGGACAAATAGGCTGATGGCTCGTATTCACCTTCTCGATGAGGATGTGCTGGAAAACAGGAAAACCTGCCTTGCACAGGTATATCTTCCCAAACCGATCATTGCGCAGTATGAAGATAAATTCATAATCAGGAATTCTTCCGGGAATCTGACTCTTGGTGGTGGGCAGATCATCGATCCATATCCACTTCATCATCGCCGTCGCCGTGATGCCCAGATTGAAATCGTAAGAAAAATCTCTTCCGGTAAATTACATGAACTCGTAGCAGCAGAAGTAAGAAAATCTGCATTGCCTGTTACTCACAAGGAAGTTGCAAGTAAGCTCGATCTGACCCCGGATGAACTTATTGATGTGATCTTCAGACAGCTTCCCGGAGATATTATTTTCTATCAATCTAAAGACAGAATTCTACTTCTTATGAAGAAATTTAATACTGCAATGCAAAATAAAATTCTAACAGATTTGCAGGAATTTCATAAAAAACATCCTCTAAAGGAAACCGGAAAAACCTTCAATGAATTACTGGGAATTTTTGGAATACAACCAGAAGAAAAAACCAAATTAACACTAAAACTAATTCTTCAGAATCTGGAAGAAGAAGGAAAAATAAAACAGGTAAAGCAAACATGGACGCTGGTTTCCCACGATGTCAGATTAGATGATAGAACAAAGATCAAAATCGAAAATGTAAATACATACCTGAAATCTGTCGGTAATAATTTTATTGATCTTAATACCATTTTTTTAAATATGCAAAAAGAAGAAATGAGCGAAAAAAAATTGAATCAGATTCTTTCTTACTTAACTGATAAAAAAGAAATATATTTTATTCAGATGAAGTATATTCATGCTGATTTTTTGGAAGAAGCAAAAGAATTGCTTATAGATCACTTAAAGCAAAATAAGGAAGGAATAACCGTAGCCCAATTCCGCGATATGATCCGTGGTAACCGCAATACTGCTCTTCTTCTTCTTGAGTTTTTCGATGGGGAAAATTTAACTAAGCGTAAAGGGAATTACCGGTTTTTGAAAAAGAAAATAGTGAGAAAAGATCTCGCAGGGCAGGAAAGATAAGGATGGATGACAGCAGCCTGCTCTTTTCCGAAATCCCGAATTCATGTATCAAAGCTTTCTATCTAACAATAAAAAAGAGGAATTCAGAAAGCATATTTTAATCTTTGCAGAACGCCTGTACCTGGATAAAAGAAAAAACAATTGAAAAAGAAGCAAATAAAAAAGCCGCATAATTGCGGCTTTCATAAAATGGTATCCCGTAGGGGAATCGAACCCCTGTTGCAGGAATGAAAATCCTGAGTCCTAGTCCACTAGACGAACGGGACATAAAATAAATTTTTGGTGAGGGTGGACGGATTTGAACCGTCGACTCTCTGCTTAAAAGGCAGATACTCTACCACTGAGTTACACCCCCATTAATGACGAAACTACACATCTATTACAAACGGAAAGTCAAATTAAAAATGCGGTTTTCTGTGTCAATAATTTTTGCCACAAAAAAAATGTTTGCAATAAATTAACGAATCATTAAAGCTGTCCTCAATTTTTTGAGGTATGAAACTGGAGGTTGAATGAAAAGGTCGGTTAAGCAGATCGATTTTGAACGAAAGATCAAAGAAAAACTAACCGGTAAGGCTCTGAAAGTGGCAGAATTCATCTTTTCCGATAAAGAAATTCAGGCACTTCATGAATATGCGAATATTGTTTCTATTAAAAGATTGGGCTTTAACGATCATGGTCCCGTTCATATGCGTAAAGCAGCGATGAATTCACTTCTGATGTTTGATCTTCTGATTGATGCAGACATCAAATTCAACCTGGAAAAAGAAGGGATTGGGACAACCGAAGATAGTAAGATCGCTGTATTGATTGCTGCTCTTTTACATGATATTGGAATGACCGTATCCCGAGATAAACACGAATTTATGAGCATCAATCTTGCCATTCCGATAATTAATAGGATACTGGAGCAATTCTATCATAGCGATATAAATAAAAAAGTTATTTTGAGATCATTGATCATAGAATGCATTTTCGGGCATATGGCAACGCAGAAGATACATACTCTGGAAGCAGGATTGGTGTTGGTTGGCGATGGCTGTGATATGGAACAGGGAAGAGCACGAATAACAACGATCCTTTCCGATAAACCCAGGGTAGGAGATATCCATAAATATTCTTCCAGTTCCATCAAAAAAGTAAATATCGTCAAAGGAGAAAAAAAGCCGATAAAGATATTGGTAGAAATGTATGAATCCGTTGGCTTCTTCCAGATAGAAGAAGTTCTTTTCCCGAAAATCGCTTTCAGCCCGGTAAGAAAATATATTGAATTGGAAGCTGGCGTAAAGGGTAAAGAAATAAAAAAATATTTATAAAATAAGGAGTTAGGATGAAATTAATCAAAGCAATTATCTTAGTTAGTTTACTGGTTGCATTCAGTTGTACAGAGAAAAAAGCTGGTGGCGGATATGGTGAAGAATTATGGGATGGGAACACTTTTGTTCAGAAAACCGTAGATGCTTCAAGGTTGGATGAAAACATTATCAGGGCAAAGGTGGACGGCAAATGGCAGGAATTTGAGCTTACCAATTTACCGGAAATTTTCATGAATTGGAATATTAAGGAGAGAATTGGGACTTTAGAAGGAATTATCAAAGGTGAAATGCCAAATTTAGAGGGACCTCATAATGCCATCGTGGCAACCTATGGCTACATGCGGGAAGATTCCGGATTCAGAGTTAACAATGCGATAAAGGGCTGCGGTTTCCTTCCTAAAAGAGAGAAGATAAAAGAGATAAACCAGATGCTGGCAGAAACCGATACTTTGCACTTTATGAGGAAATTGGAGATCCTGAAAGGAATGTATGAAAAAGCCGATTCTTTATTTGATCTGAATAAGCAGGTTTCATTGGAACTTTATGCAAACCCTCAGCGCGGAACACAGACATTCCTGAACCAGATGACAGATCCTACTTCCGTGATGGTATTTATGGCGATTCCCACCTTTAAGCTTAAGACAATAGCTTATTTATTGCATCCTGAAAATCCTGAACTTACTGATTATGAAAAGGATGTTGTTGAATATATAAATCGTATTCACAGCTATTTTCATGGTCAATTCAGCAAAGATTTCATTGCGGTTATTTATAATGTTGTGGAAGTGTATAACAGTTCACCAGGAAATGATAACGGAAGAGGTAAAAGGATAGTTCCATAAGAAAAAATTACCTATCTTTGATTAAGTGATTATTTTTTAAGCAATGGATATTATCAAAATAATAAAAGGGAAAAAAATATGACAAGTATGTTTTCGCCAAAACTAAAAAGACAAATGCCGTGGTATACGATCTCGATCTTTCTAACGATTTTAGGAACAATATCGATAATATTGTTGTTTTTTGTGTACTATTTCATTAGAACAGACATTATATTCTGGTGTATTCAGGTAAGTTGGATAACGGTTCTTCTGGGTTCTACCATAGAAATATGCAGACAGGAATCTTTACGTAAACAGGCAGATACGGAACTTGAAAATGAACTTCAGCAAAAGCGGAGATTGTTAAAAGAAGTTTATTACCGCATAACAAATAATATGCAGATAATTTCCAGCATGCTCAAAATCCAGAAAGATGCTACAGGGAATAAGGAAGCGAAGAAACTCTTTACGGAAAGCGATAACAGGGTAGTGTCGATGGCTCTTGCTCATAAAAATCTTTATGAAGCAGATGACCTTGTACATATTAATTTTAAAGATTATGTGGGAAGTATTTTAAGACACCTTTTTGGTACTTATGCAAATGATTCGAATGCTATAAAATTGAACACGAATATCGAAGTTGATTTTGTTAATATCAGCATAGCTCTGCCTTGTGGATTGATCATCAACGAACTCGTCTCAAATTCACTGAAATATGCTTTTCCAAAAGGAAATAAAGGTGAAATAAATATTGCTTTGCAGATAGAGGATAATGATAATTATGTGCTTACTGTTAGTGATAATGGCGTTGGATTTCCAGAAAACATTGATATTAGAAATACCAGGACTTTTGGCATGCAGCTTGTTAATATTCTTGTAGATCAACTTCATAGTACGGTCGAACTGGACAGGGAAAATGGAACTTCGGTGAAAATAAGTTTTAAGAAAGTAATTAATGAAACTGTATAGCCTTCCATAATTGATAATCTATAACCCCCACTAACTCTCCCAAAATAGGGGGAGAATTAAAGAGGTGGCTGTAAAATGAAAAATGAGAAGAAACTTTCCGAAACCTCTT
>JAIORR010000325.1 GCA_021108055.1 Candidatus Cloacimonadota bacterium | reverse complement strand
CTCCATTTTGCAGATTCAAAAGCATATTTTTTTGATAGATATTCGGGATTGTTTTTGAGTGCTATTTCTTTCGCATCTTTCAAGGTCAGTATTTCAGCATTTAGAATAATACAAGATACTATAAGGATCGTGATTATAATTAGTCTTTTCAAAGTTCCTCCTCTTCCAGGAATACGAATTCGTTTTCCGGTTTCAAAACTGCTTTTTTCAATTTTGTCAGATTTCGTTTCTCAGTTTTATGCATATCCTCACCCATTTCCATTAATATTTTAATATAAAAAGGGATGTTCTTTAATACATTTTCAGGAATATTACAATGTTCTTTGTGATGTTTTATGTGAGCAGATACTCTATCTATTCGGTTATCTAAAAATTGAAGAAATAATTTTTTACTTATTCCGTTTCCCATAAAAGAAATCGCCATCCAGAAATCGACATTCAATTCACTTTCAGATTCCAGAAAATATGTCAGGATCTTTCGAAAATGATTTGTTCCTGTTTTCGTTATTGTAAATACTTTTCGCGGAGGATTATTACCTTCTACGACCCTCTTGCCGGAAATATAATTATTTACTTCCAATCGCTGCAATGCTTTATATATAGAAGGCATTTTAATCCCGGCCCATACATCGAGTCCTTTCATTTTTGTAAATTGGATAATCTCATAACCGTACATTGGCTTCCTGTTCAGAAATCCAAGCACGATTAGATCAGATTTATTCATTTTTCCTCCTTTTGGAGTGAATTCTTTTCATCTTTATAATACAGACATAACAAATTAAAGAATCCTGCATTTTATTTTAAAATACTCTTTTTTCTATTATTCTACTTTCGAGTATCGAATTAAATAATGAGGGATTTGTTGTCAAGTAGATTATTATAAAGTAGAATAATGGAAAACATATTATTCTATTGTTAATATTGTAGAGTAGGGATTCTTCTACTCTCTACTTTATCATGATATTATGCTGATAAAATTACATTCCAAAACAAACTGATCTTGTTCATTTTCGCACAAAAATGTTCATTATTGAACGTTTAAAGAGAAAATATAATCCTCATAAACTTGTACGATTGCAAAATAGTTTATTGTTTTTTTTTGATAATTAATATATTTAATAATTATCATTATGATAAATTCTCATATCATGATGCTGTTGATTTCTTGCATTTTGTTATGCTAATTCAGCAATATAATAAAAAATAACTTTACTTTATTATACTTAATAAGCGGTTACTAAATGTCATTAGCAATAGCGAAACGCCTTTTAAATTTATTTATCAAAGGCTGGCGTGAAAATTGCAATAAAAAAATGTAATATTAAAAATAGATGTCGGGAGAAGATAGTGAGAAAAAATATTTTTTTAATTTCAATGATATTAATTATTACAGGTCTTTCTGCAGAGTGGATCGAAATATCGGAAAACAGTAATAAGAAGTTATTCGATATCATAACAAGTGATCTGAATAACACTCAACTAAAATTTACTTTAAACGGGTATGATATTGAAACAATCGAAACTGATGGAGAAAGTTATCAAAAAATATCATTTCAAAATGAAGGAAAATTTTTAGAAGTCGGTAAACCCTCTCTACCGAGATTCTCCAAGCTTATTGCCATCCCAAACACCGGCAATGTATCGCTGGAAATCAGCAATATAGAGGATGAGATCATTACTGAAATGGACATCTATCCATGCCAGCCGCTGCAAAACGAAAATGAGAAGCAATTATTTTCATTCAGGAAAGATACGGAATTCTATTCCGGCAGCAAGGTATTTCCTTTAAATTTTGCAGAGCTCGATAGTCCTGCAATTTTGCGGGATCACAGGATCGTGAACGTAACGATCAATCCCTTCCAATATAACCCGAAAACAAAAGAATTAAGAATCATTAAGAACATGGATATTTCAGTTAATTGTTCCGGTAATGCGGGCATCAATGCAAAAACAACGAACAGGAAAGTATCCCGCTCTTTTTCTTCATTATACAGTTCATCCATTCTTAATTATGGATCGGTTTCTTCCAGGAATGATGATATTCAGCATCCGTGTTATCTTTTTATTTATCCTGATGATGCATCTGTAGAATCTAACCTTCAATACCTTTTAGACTGGAAACATCAGAAGGGTTTTGAAGTTGTGGCTGTCAGCACTCTGGAAACGGGAACTACTTTAAATTCCATAAAAGCTTTCATTCAAGATGCATACGATAATTGGGAAAATCCACCTGAATTTATTTGCCTGGTTGGTGATGCCGGCGGAAATTATTCCATTCCAACAGGCCATCTTGACGGAGGACCGTTTAATGGCGAAGGAGACCAGTTCTATACCCTTCTGGAAGGAGATGACATCCTGGCTGATGTATTTCTGGGAAGGCTTTCATTTAATTCGATAACAGAACTTCAAACCATAATTTCTAAAATCTTACACTACGAAAAAGAACCGTATCTGGAAAACACGAACTGGTATGATTCTGCTCTTCTTGTAGGTGATCCAACATACTCGGGACCTTCCTGCATCGATACAAAACAGAGTATAAAAGAAATGATCGATGTTAATGCTCCCAATATCTCTTGCACAGAAGTTTATGATACCTCACAGGGTTCATGGGTCTCACAGATGAATAACAGTTTAAATAACGGAGTAAGTTATTTTAATTACCGTGGTTTTGCAAATATGAGCGGATGGGACAATTATTATATCGATAATCTTACCAACGGTTTCATGCTTCCGGTAGTAGTAGCATTAACCTGCAATACCGGTAATTTCGAAGGTACTATAGACTGTATCAGCGAACGCTTCCTGAAAGCAGGTTCTCCTAGCACACCAAATGGAGCTATTGCTGCCATCTGCACTGCTACAGGACTTACTCATACCTGCTTCAATAATATTGTAGATGCAGGAATATTCTACGGAATATTTTCTGACAACATTTATCACATGGGTGGAGCGCTAAACCGTGGAAAACTTAATTTATATATAAATTATCCCGGAAATCCGTCAAATCATGTTAATCAGTTCTCTTACTGGAATAACCTGATGGGTGATCCGGGAATGGAGATATGGACAGGCATCCCTCAGGAAATGGTGGTAACCTGCAATTCCCAGATTCCTACAGGAACAAATTTCCTTGAAGTGAACATTCAAGATATTAATGGTTTCCCATTGGAAAACGCATGGGTAACAGCCTTGCAGGGTGATGATGAAATATTTGCATCCGATTTTACAAATGCTGATGGTAATATCTTCCTGCCAATCGATGCTTCCTCAATCGGCGAAGTGAACCTGACCGTTACAAAACATAATTTCATTCCGCATCTCGGTAGTTTTGATATAATCCAGGATCAGTTCTTTGTGAACGTTGATGAAGTTCAGATCGATGATGATAATTCCGGAACTTCTTCGGGAAATAACAATGGAAATATTAATCCCGGTGAAGATATTGAATTGATGGTAAGTTTGATGAATAATGGAACTTCTTCCGTTAATTCTGTTTCTGCCACTATTTCTTCCGAAAGTGAATTTGTCACCATTACCGACGATTATGAATCTTACGGTACTATTGCTCCCGGGAATTCCGTCTTTTCTTCCGATGATTTCGATATCACGATTCATCCTGATGCACTGAACGGCACAATAGTAGAACTGAACATACTGATCGAAGATAGTGCAGGTAATACGTGGTTTGATAAGATATATCTGACTATAGAAGGAGCACACCTTGTTTTTGATGAGTATATGATCAATGATACTAATAATGGAATTCTCGATCCGGGTGAAACCGCAGAATGTGTGCTTACAATCGAGAACATCGGTACGGAAACCATCGATGATGTGTATGGAATTGTTTCTTGTTCGGATAACAGAATAACGATCATCGATTCTGCAGGATATTTTGGAACCGTCTCTACCGGTGGAACTGCATTGAACAGTTCAGATCCATTCGAGTTTACAGCAAACATGTTCATTCTTCCGGGAACACAAATAAGCATGAACATTCATTTATATAACAGCGAAGGATATAATGACACCATCGATTTTATCCTGGAAATAGGTGAAGTATTGGTTACCGATCCGCTGGGACCCGATGCTTATGGATATTATTGCTATGATGACGAAGATATATCCCATTACAAAGTCCCAACTTACCAATGGATAGAAATAGACCCCACTTATGGAGGATCCGGCACATTGATCCCATTAACAGATTACGGTAATATGGGGGATTCTGATGTTATCGATCTCCCATTCGACTTTCAATTTTATGGAGAAAATTATACTTCCATAACAGTTTGCTCGAACGGCTGGATATCTCCCGGTATCACGGAAATGCTTTCTTTTATGAACTGGAACATTCCCGGTCCTCTTGGTCCGTCTCCAATAATAGCTGCTTTCTGGGATGATCTGAGAACAGGTTCCGGCGGTATTTATTATTACTACAACGAAACTACTCATTACTTCGTTATCGAATGGTCTCATCTTCAAAATGAATATAACAACGCAGAAGAAACATTCCAGATCATATTATACGATCAGACTTATTACCCGACCTCAAATGGAGATAACGAAATACTTATGCAGTATAAGGTAGTGAACAACATCGATCAGGGCGTCTATGGCTCTCCGATAGTAAGTCATGGTCAATATGCAACTGTTGGATTGGAAGATCAAACCGGAACCATCGGATTGGAATATACATATAATGACAATTACCCGACTGCCGCAAAACCTCTGGAAAATGAAATGGCGATCCTTTTCACAAGTCCGCCAATTCATCAAGTCGAACCTGTGCTCGTTTTTGGTGGAGTAAACATAAACGATGCGAATGGGAATGGAATCATCGATTATGCAGAGAACATCGATATTGATATTATCCTCAATAATCTGGGAGAAGAACCTGCAACCGGCTTATCCTCAATTCTTACATGTTCCGATCAATACATCACTCTTATTGAGAATAGCTCAAATTACAATAATATTGCAGGTGGAAGTTCCGGCTTGAACCTTACACCATTTAATTTCGATGTAGCGGAAAATTGTCCTGATGGACATCCGGCATCTTTCCTGCTTTCGATAACAGGAAATGAAGATAACTGGAATATCTTTTTCTCGTTGGAACTGAACGCTCCGAAAATAGAGGTATTCAATATATTCATCGATGACGGGAATAATCATATACTGGATCCGGGAGAAACATGCGATCTGCATATTCAATTCATTAATAACGGTGGTTCTGATGCTTTTTCGGTTGTATCTTCTCTTTCCCTCAACGATCCATATATTTCATTGAACAACGGAACTTTTGATATTGGTTCTTTTAATTCTGGAACGATAGAAACAGCAGTATTTAATATAACAGCAGGAAACAGTGCACCTATACAATATGAAATATCGATAGACTGGAATATTTCTGCAGAATATAATTATGAAAATAATGGAAATTTCCCATTTTTTATTTCTCAGGTCCCCGTATCTGTTACGGAAAATTTTGATTCCTTCCCACCGGATGGATGGTGTATAGATGGATCGAACTGGATACTGAATAATTCGAATCTTGCTGGTGGCACCATTCCAGAAGCTTGCTTCATTTATTTCCCTCAGACATCCGGAACACAAAGACTGATAAGTATGCCGATCAATACACTGGGTTCCATCGAATTGGAATTGGAATTTAAACATGCTCTCTATAATATAGCCGGCAATTATACGATCGGCGTGGAAACAACGAGCAACGGAACAGATTGGAATACTCTATTGGAAATCGAAGGAATGAACTTTCCTGCCACAACAGAAATATTATCCGTAACAACGCCCGATGTAGGCTCATCGACTTTTCAATTTGCTTTTGTATTTAACGGTGATACGGAAAACATAAATGGCTGGCTCATCGATGATGTTATTTTAACCGAAGTAGAGATCTTCCCGCATGGATATATAGCAGGGAACGTCTCCTTGAGCGGAGGACCAGGCAATATTGAAGAAGTGATCATCTCGGCAGGCGGCATAGAAAGATCACCCGATAGTGACGGTAATTATTCTATTCCGGTTCCTCAGGGTATTTACGATGTTTCCGCTTCACTTCCAGGATATATCACTTCCACGGTCGAAGATGTTTCCGTAACAGAATGGGAAACAACTTCGGTGAATTTTATACTTGAAGAAACTACGGTTGCCGATCCTCCGGAAAATCTCGTTTCTTCTACTTACTTCAACGATGTTACCCTGGAATGGGATATTCCCGGTTCTAACGGAGATAGAGATGAAATTGCATTATGCGGAACCAAACCTGATAAAGACAGGAAAAAAGCCGGAAGGATAAAAGATACTTTCCGAAATCGCTCGCTTCTGGGATACAAAATTTATCGGGATGGTGAAGAAATTGCAGCAATCGACGACTTCCTGATAACAACATATTCCGATGCCGGATTGGATGCCGGTGAATATAACTATTATGTTACAGCCATTTATGACGGAGGTGAATCTTCTCCTTCCAACATCGAAGTTGTGATAATCATACTTCCGCCGCCTACCGATCTTATTTATACGATTTATAATGTTACTGAGGTTGTACTTCAATGGACAGCTCCCACGGGAGGTGAAAGCCGTAATTATTCCGGCTATAATATTTATCGAAATGATATGCTTCTGGTAGAAAACTGTACACAGCTTTATTATATCGATCAGAACCTGACGCCCGGAACATATACCTATTATGTTACAGCTCGTTATGGCGAATATGAATCCGAACCTTCCAATGAAGTTGAAGTGGAAATAACTGATGCGGATGATATGCTGAAACCAATAAAAACCGAACTTGGGAATAATTATCCAAATCCGTTCAATCTTTCAGGTACCGGACGCTGTGCGATAACGACTATCAGTTTTTCATTAAACACAGAAAACACAGAAAACACAGAATTAATGATCTACAATCTGAAAGGACAAAAAGTAAAAACACTGATTAATGAGCAATTGCCGGCAGGAAATTATTCTGTTGTGTGGGATGGGAAAGATAACACAAATAAAAGCGTATCTTCAGGAATATATTTATATAGAATGAAAACAAAAAATTATTCATCGACCAAGAAAATGATGATATTGAAATAATATCAAACTTCTGATTGTCGCAAGACATTCGAATGTTTGTAAGATGAATTAGTTTCAAACTTATTTTGCAAAATATTTTTCCAACACTCGGAAGAGCTACGCACATTCAAAGGTTGAATGTATAAAAAAGTATAATGATATTTATCACAAATGACAATAGAATGATTTACAGATCTGCTGGTTCAGGTTTGTAACCTGAACCAAACATTTCGGTTCAATTAAAATAATTGAATCAACAAAAGTGCTGAAGAAAGTCTTAGCTCTTTGTGGAAGAAAACTATTTGTCTTCTATCTTAAAAACAACTCCTCCCGGATCGGGACAGCACAGCTTGTTCATTTCCACAACGTATTTATCTTCTTTAACCTCAAGCTGCATATTTATCAGAAAAGGGATCAGACTCTGAAGAGCAAACATACAAATTTCTTTATTATCCGGAATCATGATCTTGCCTTTTCCGGTTACATAAAAAACATCGCCAGGTTTGAGTTTTGCTCCACAATGATCTACAATCTGTTCTACCGTTACTTTTAATTCTTTCATCTTTCACTCCTTGTCACACCATAACTATTAAAGGCAGATTTGCCTTCAATTATTTTTCAAATCAATTAATATAAATGTATTGAAAGCAGGCAAGATTTTTTTCTGTCTCTTGATTGAAATTGGAATATAATAATTATGATACAGGGAAATTCAA
>JAIORR010000312.1 GCA_021108055.1 Candidatus Cloacimonadota bacterium | reverse complement strand
GGTTGTTGCACTCCAAAAAAAACATTGAAAAAGTTTAGCAGGAAGAAAAATCCCATAAACTTTTTTAAGATCATAAATAATCTACTCCACCTTTTATCAAGATCATAGCGAAAACGAGCAGAACTAATCCCAATGCTCTTATCAAATAAATGAAATACCTGCTTTTAAGTAAAGTTTTACTTTTATCTGTAATAAATGCAACCGCAATCTTAGAACCAATAAGAAGCAGGTAAAATCCCAGTAGGAAAAAGCTGCATTCGGAAACATTTCCTTTCACGAGAAAAGAACCGCCTACAGACAACCAGAAAATATACGGATGCGGACTGAGAGCATTTGTGATAATGGCTTTTTTTAAAGATTGGTCTTTTGCCGGTTTTATTTGAAATTGGCTTTCCTTCACTTTAAGGTTCTCATATCCGAGATAAGCGAGGAATAGTCCGCCGGCAATGGAAATAAATCCCAAAACAGTATTCATCTCTTTCAATTGAATGAAGATAAAAACCGTAATGGCAATAATTGGAATATCGGTAAATAAAGGTGCTAAGGCAACCTTGATCCCGTTTTTCCTGCCGTGTATCAGCGTTTCGGAAATCACGAGTGTAAGAAGCGGTCCCGGAGATAAACCTGCTGTTAATCCCATTAAGAGACCGGGCAAAAAGAAATTAGTGAGCATAAATATTTATTTACCTCGGTGCAGCACTTCCTTTACAGATAAAACGTGCTTTACAAACTTTATAGGCTTTCTTTCTTAAAATCACTCCCGGAAGAATGTTGAAATTGCCGATTACTTTTTGCTTTCTCAATCCACCAGCTAACCCGGTGAAATATCCTGCAGATTTCACCCTAATGAAATAAAGAAAGATTTCATGGGGCAGGCAGGTTAAAAATCAGGTGGTTAATCCGATGATTCTAAAAAAATCACTTAAGATTATTTCACATCCAGAAGTTCCACATCGAAGATGAGAGTTGCTTTGGGCGGAATAACTCCGGGGTAACCTTTTTCACCATAAGCAAGCTGATAGGGAATAATCAATCGGGCTTTATCGCCAACTTTCATCATAGCAATTCCTTCATCCCATCCTTTAATTACTTTTCCCATTCCAAGCTGGAAAACAAAAGGCTGATCTCTTTTTAAAGACGAATCGAAAATGCTTCCGTCTTCTAAGTAGCCGGTATAATTAACGGTTACTGTATAACCGGGGCCGGCTTTTTTCCCGTTTCCTGCTTCTACGAGAATAAATTCCAGACCGGATTCTGTTTTGCTTGAACCCTTTTCTTTGATATCAAAGGGTTCGATCTTAACCTCTTCAAGAATATCAACCAATTCGACTTCAAAAATTAATGTGGAATTTGGCGGGATAGTTCCCATATCTCTGCTGCCATATCCCAGTTCGGATGGAATTATCAAGGTTGCTTTTTCACCTTTATGCAGCAGTGCAATTCCTTCGTCCCAGCCTTTAATAACCTGACCAGCTCCAAGTTCAAAAGTAAACGGTTCTCCTCTATCTAAAGAACTATCAAATTTAGTTCCATCTTCCAGTGTGCCTGTATAATGCACCTTAACTCTTTCACCTTTTGCAGGTATCTTACCATCGCTTTTCTGGGTGATGATGTACTTAAGACCTGATTCCGTAGTTAAATATTCCAAATTATCTCCTTTTTCATTTTCTGTCTGTGCCGATAAAGTAATTCCCACAACAATGAAAATTACGATTAGCAATGTTCTTAAACTTCTTTTCATTTTTTTTCTCCTTATTTATTGATTATATGTAGTTAAGGTGAATTTTCCATTTTTGAATTTAATATTTTCGATCTGAATACCTTTTATTTTTTTATTTAGAAATGATTGAATATAGAAGATAACATTTGGATGGTCATATTGAAAAAATTCACTCTGGTCGATCGGGAATACTCTAAGTAACTTATCTGCAAACCAGGATGTATGAACTTCAAGAGTGATTATGTTTTTGTCAAATTCAATATATGATAATGATGCTTCAACTGATTTTGGAATGAGTAATCCTGTTTTATAATGAAAATTTACAGTATCACCCTGAACTTCGATGTTCGATATTTGTTCGGGCATCAAATCATTAGCAACAATTGCACCTACTATTTCTGCAATTGATATTTTGATCTCAGCCATTAATTCCTCCTGCAAATTTTATTAAAAAAATAAATTTAAACTAAAATCCACAGGGATTGAAATATGTGCAAGGATTTTAATTGTTTATACGTCCGGATTGTATCTTTTTGTAAAATAAAAAATATCTGGATGACGTATATAACCGACCTTTTCGAAAAGTTTCATAGAAGAATTATTCCAGTCTTCGATCATACATGCAATGATCTCAATTCCAAGTTCGGTTAATTTTTTTTCTACTTCTTCGATCATTTTTTGTGCTAATCCCAATTTGCGATGAGGGGGAGAAATCGCCAGCCGGTTTATCCATCCTTTTCTGCCATCATGCGTTCCGAAAATAGAGCCGATGATCTCTTCCCGGAATACTGCAACCAGAAATATTGCATTAGGGTTTTCCAGTTCTTTTGTAATTTTTTCTTTTCTGTCCCTGCCTTTGGGACGATAGGGAAGACCTGCTTCATTCCAGAGTTTGATAAGAGCATCATAATCGGAAATTTTCATCTTTTTAATTGTTAATTCAGAGAAATCCATAAATTCTTCTATCAGGAAAGCATTTCACATGCTTCATTAATTGTAATAACTTCAAAACCATTTTCAAAAATAAATTCCATGACCTTCCTGAAATCATCGGGTTTGCAGTTAGTGGTCCAACCTCCCGGATTTTCATTGATCGTGTGAAATCCCAGTATTATAATGGATTCTCTATGATCAATTCCCTGTAATATTCTTGATATCATGTTTTGTGGCTGGTATTCTGTTTTATATGCGAAATAACCTAAATATTTTCTATTTATTGGAGTAAACATTTGCAGGTCACGACTGGTGCGAATGTTTTTATAGTATTTCAATATTATTTCAAATTGTTCTTCTGTGGCATGACCAAATGGTAGAACAAATGTTTCGTGGCTCAAATTATGATCGATCAGGTTTTGCCAATCCTCTTTAATCTCATATTCAGCAACTTCTAAAGTAACTTCCGGCAGATTTACATGATGCAGAGTGTGTCCTGCAGTTTCCCAACCATACTCAAATTCCAATTCTTCAACCTGCTGCCAGGAGAGATAATGTTCATGGTTAATTCTTGCAGTATTAATGACATTTGTTGCTCGGAAACCAAATTCATTCATTACCGGTAAAGCATTTTCATAGATCGATTCATTAGCATCATCAAACGTTATTATAATATAGGTTTTATTAATTGTTCCAATTGAAGTGAAATCACAACTTAGTATTAAAAAGCAGAATGTTAAAAGACTAATCAGTTTCATAGTTGATTTTCGTTTGAATTCCTATGATATAATAATCATTACCTGAAGTATAGTCTATATATGATGCAAATCCGCCAAGCAACCAGTTTTCGCTAATCCGGAAAGAAGGAATTAGAGCGATTTCTCCTACTTCGAATAAATCCGTTTTATTATATCGATACGATAATATTGATTCAAAATGCTTTACCTTATATTTAATAAATGATTGATTCTGCCAGGTTTCTTTTTCACCCCAATCAAGGTTCTCATAAAGGAAGTTGCTTCCCAACTGAAGATTTTCATTTAAAACAAATATAAGTTCAGTTAAAGAGATGATATCCTCGTGTCCACTATGATGATTGGATTCTTTAAGAGATTTTTTGTATGTATCTGCTCCATAGATGCTAAAAGATCCGAATTTATGAAAAAACTCCAATCCTCCGGAATGCATTTTTAAATTATAATCCTTATCTCTACCTGCATAAAGATAGAACAACTCATATTTGTAGTTATCCTTTCTAAAGACAAAAGAAGAATTGAATATACTTGAATTAAAATTGTTGCCTCCGCATCTGGTAGAAAAAGATAGAGCACTTTTTTTGAAGATAACTTCCGCTCCATTGAAGCGGTAATCAGTAATAAGAGGTTCATCGAAATATTTGTCGTTAACACTTTGTTGAAATATCTGTGAGGATTTGCCATATTCAATATTATCTATAAGATATTTTATTTCCCAATTATTTTTAATATAAGAAATCCCGGTTTTTTCCAATATTATCTTTTTATCAAAAAGTTCATTCTCGTGTGAAAATTCAAACCAGAATTCGATGTTATCGTCAGCTTGAAAATTCCAACCTGCTTTAAATCGATGTTTATCGAAATATCGGAATGTATTTGATATTCTATCAGGATAGTAATTTGTACCCACAAAAGAATTCAGTGAATAATGGAACTTTGGTGAATCCAGAAGATCGATTAAATTTAAAGAAGATAAATTAATTGAAAATATGATAAAAAATAGAAAGCAATAAAGCTTTTTCATATCTATTTTAAATGTTTGGCAGCGTATTTAAAAACCCTGTTAAAAGATTTATTAACTTCTTTTTCTATGCTTTCCCTAAAAGGAAAAGGAATAACATGATCATATTGATGTTCAAAATCCAGGGTCTTGACCTTGATCGGAATTTTCCTTTCCGCCCCTTTTAATGTATTCATAACTTCAGATGGCGGAACAACAGCATCTTCTTTCAGGACTAATGCGCATACTCTTTTACTGAGTTCTTTCAATCTTTTTTCGCGGAAATTTTTCATTTTATGGTAATCGAGCATGCTCTTGAAATAATTTCCTACAGGATGGAGTTTACTAAAATAATGTGACAATCTCTCATCTTTTTTCAATTCTTTTTCGAGATGTTCGATAAAGAATGAATACACCGCAATATTGGCTTCACTATCCAGTATATATTTCGAGCTTGCAGACATTCTATTCAAGGTTGGTCCACCACAGAAAATGAATAATTTAGAATCGCTTAGATAATTGTATGGATTTGTCATCATAAGTATCTGGGCAAGGAATGAACCTATGGAATAAGCAAAAAGATCAATTTCCTCATCTTTATCTATAATTGGATGAACCCCGCTTTTTATTTCCCTGATCAATTGAACTACATCCATAAAAGTCTGAAGACCGGACCATAAAAATCTTTGCGGATAAAATTGCAATCTTGCGCTGAGTGCTGTGTTTGCAAAAGATGAATTTGAAATACTTGGGAAAAGTTTTTTTCTTTCGATGTTAACTTTGTTCATAAGTTTAATGCTTGTCCACTCTGCCGGAACACGATTCATGTGAAAAGCCAGTGGAAAAAGAATTATCTTTTTTTCTGTAAGTTCGGCAAGTCTCTTTGCCCACGGCAGGTATTTCGACCAATCCTTCTCATTCAATCCATGAAGAAGAATTATTGCTCCTTTTTGCTTTTCTTTCTTCTGTTTTGTGTTCTTCTTTTTTTTCTTATCTTTTGAATTTTCGGGCTTAGTGCTTTGAAATATGCTATAATTGAAATGGATATTCTCTTTGATCTGTGAATCGTTCAATTCCAGGATATTATTTAAATATGGAGCATCGGGAATATTTTCTTTTTGATGGATATTCTTAAATGTTTTATTATGTTCATCGCACCTGTATTCATTTTCACCGGGAAGGATCCTGTGATTATATGATTCGAATGGCAAATTAAATATTTTCAGGTTAACTTTTTTAAGGTCTATATTTTTGTCCTGAAGGTTAAAATTTTCTTTCAGGAACCGATAATCTTTTAAATAAGTCACATTCTCTCCACAGATTTAACAATAAATAAAATATATGTCTAAAATCCGGATAGCCATTCCAATATTATGCTAGTTAATGAAATAATGAAGGCAGCAATAGCTGAATTCAAACATCCTTCGATCTTGAATTTTGGAACAAGAGCAGATACTATGATCAGGCAAATTCCGTTGATAAAAAAAAGAAATATTCCCAGAGTAACGATGGTTAATGGAAAAGTAATGAAGATGAGCAAGGGACGGATCACAACGTTGACGATCGCAAGTATCAATGCAGCAATAAGTGCCGTGAAAAAATCTTCTATGATGTACAGTTTAGTGATTTTTCCAACCAGGAATATCGATGAAGCCAGGATAATGGTTCTAATTATGAAGTCCATCATCAGTTAGAGAATTTCCTCAAAAATGCCGGAATTTCCATTTGTTTATCCGGAGTATCATTGATTTCCGTTTCAATATTTTTTGTCAGATTCAAAGCATCAGAATGGCGTATTCTTTGCAGTGTTTTTCCGATGTCTTCATTATCGTCATTTTTTTCACTGATAATACTTTCGCGTTCATATACGATAGATCCGGGAGCACTTAATCCTGTAGCTATCAGAGTAACTTTGACCTTTCCTTCCATTTCATTATCGAAAATAATTCCGGTGATAATATCTCCTTCATCTCCTGCTTTTTTCATTATTTCCTGGGTTATAGTTTCAAATTCATCCATTTTAAAATCTTTTCCGGCGGTAATGTTTATCAGAATTCCCTTTGCATTTTCCAGAGTTATTTCAGAGAGTAATGGGTTATTCATGGCTGTGTTTGCTGCTTCGGCAGCCCGATTATCACCATCTGCAATGCCGGTACCCATTAAAGCAAGTCCTTTATTGGTCATCACGGTCATCACATCTGCAAAATCAACGTTCATATAACCGCTGAAGTGAATTATATCCGACACTGCTTTTGCTGCTTCATACAAAATACTATCAGCTTTCTTGAAAGCATCTATCACGGTCATATCGGGATATATTTCTTTCAGTTTTTCATTTGGGACCACAATGAGGGTATCAACGTTTTCTCGAAGTTTCTGTATTCCTTTTTCAGCGTTAATGGTTCTCTTTTTACCTTCACCGATAAATGGTCTGTTGACGATCCCGATGGTGAGGATTCCCATTTCTCTTGCCAGAGAAGCTATTATCGGAGTTGCACCCGTACCTGTTCCTCCGCCCATTCCTGCTGCAAGGAAGATCATATCTGCACTTTTCAGATTATTTTTGATGTCTTCGCGTGATTCTTCCGCAGATTTTCTACCGATCTCGGGGTTAGCACCTGCTCCAAGACCTTTCGTAACTTCTTTTCCCAGTTGGAGTTTGATTTTTGCGTTTGATCGTTTCAAATCTAAAATATTTGTATTTGCAGCAATGAATTCCACTCCGCTTAATGAATATTCGATCATCGTGTTTATAGCATTTCCACCGGCTCCTCCAACACCAATGATCTTAATATTTGTTCCAAAAGGGATTTCATCTTGATTTAAATCGAGTTCGAGCATAAATCCTCCATTTTCATAATTAAATATAATTTTTAAAATTCGCGATGATCTTTTTAATAAACCTCATAAACGGGTCCATAGCCTGAAAACTCTGAATTTTCTCATCCTTATCTGACAGTTTATTAAAAGTATGATAAAGAATTCCAACGCTGGTGGCGTATTTTGGATTTTCCAGTTGTTCTGTAGGACCGGCAAGATTGGATAGATACGGATAGCCCACTTTTGTGGACATATTAAATATTTCTTCTGCCAGTAATTCGCTGTTTTTTAATAAAGAAGCACCACCCGTAAGGGTAAGACCTGCTGTGATCATCTTCAAGTCGAATTGATTACTCAGTAATTTGTAAGCACTTTCAAATATTTCCCGCATCCTTGCTTCGATGATCTCGTTAATGTATCTCAATTTTCGTTTTTTTGATTCTCTACCGCCAATTCCTTCGATTTCAATGATCGTATCTTCAGGTACATTTGAAGCTATGGAATTTCCTGAACCGATCTTTATTTCTTCGGCATTTTGTGGAGAAGTATGAAGACCGATAGCGAGGTCTTGAGTGATGTTTGT
>JAIORR010000133.1 GCA_021108055.1 Candidatus Cloacimonadota bacterium | reverse complement strand
GATATTTCAGGTAGAGGTGAAGATTCATCTCTACCGTTTTAATCAAAAGAATTCCATATTTTCTCCCCTGATTTAGGGGAGATGTCATTCGGTGAATGACAGAGGGATTAAATCAAAAGAATTCCATATTTTCTCCCCTGATTTAGGGGAGATGTCATTCGGTGAATGACAGAGGGGTTAAATATTGAAAATTCGTGTTTAAGCTTGCTTAAATAAAGTTGGCAAAATACTCCTTGGCTTGCCACGGGGATAGTCAACTTTAAGAATTTTCTTTATTAATGAGAATATATGATAATTGCAAAAAATCTCAGTAAAGTCTTCCGGCAGAAAAACGGAGAAGAACTTTTTGCTGTTAACGATCTTTCATTTACGGCGAACAGTGGAGAGATAGTTGTTCTGCTGGGAGTGAACGGTGCCGGAAAAACCACTGCCATGCGAATGCTTTCCACAGTTCTGATGCCTACATCCGGGACCGCTTCTATAGAAGGATTCGATATAGTTTCACAGCCGCAGAAAGTACGAGCGAACCTGGGTTTTCTTTCCGGAGATACCGGTCTGTATTCCAGGCTGTCTGCCAGGGAAGTGATAACCTATTTTGCCCGCCTGTATGACATGGAAGACAAAAAAATAAAATCAAGGATAGATGAACTTGCCGATCTTCTGTATATGCATGACTTCCTGGATAAGAAAGTAGATTTTCTTTCTACAGGGATGAAGCAGAAGGTTTCTATTGCTCGTTCCATAATTCATGATCCACCGGTTATGATATTCGATGAACCCACTGCCGGACTGGATATTCTGGCGGCAAAGAATATTATTACTTCAATCCATAAATGTAGATCAGATGGCAAATGCGTTCTTTTTTCTACTCATATAATGCGGGAAGCAGAGCGAATTGCAGACCGTATCGTAATGATACACAAAGGAAAAGTGCTGGCAACCGGATCCTGGGAATCTCTAAAAAAGGAAACTAACCTGAATGATCTGGATGACATCTTCATTCATTTTGTTAATAATATAGAAGAGGAAGAAGATGAACTTTAAGAAGATCATAATTATCTATAAAAAAGAACTTCTGGACCTCCTTCGTGATAGAAGAACAATTATTACTTCTCTGGTTTTGCCGGTTGTCCTATATCCGCTCCTGATGATAGGACTCTCATCTATGATGACCAGGCAGGAAAGTAAACTGGAAAAACAGACAGCAATGGTATATGTGAAAGATAGTGTAATGAATGAATCTTCATTGCTGATCGAACAGGAACTTGAAAGTCTTGAAAATTTTCAGATAATGGATAAATTCACTATTTTCCACAAAGAATCTTTCCTGGAAATGATAGAAGATAATTCTATCCAGGCTTTGATAGAAATTCAGGATAGTACTTCCTCGTCCGGCTTCAAGGTTCTTAACATTTTTATCTATTATAATAAATCGAACGAAAAAAGTACTCTTGCTTACAGTAATATTTCAAGTTTTCTTAAAGATATCGAGCTGGAATTGATCGGCAAGAGACTTCATAAAATTAACATTAACGAAGAGATATTGAATGCAGTAGAAATAAGGGAAGAAAACATTGCTCCACCCGAAAAAATGTTCGGTTTTGCACTTGGAAAATTCCTTCCATACCTGTTAATAATTTTAACATTGAGTAGTGCTTCCGTGATAGCTTCCGACCTGGTTGCCGGAGAAAAAGAACGCGGCACACTGGAAACTATTCTGGTTAGTGCTGCCCACCGGAACGAACTGGTAATCGGAAAATATCTTACGATAATCACAATTTCTATTACAACTGTTCTTTTGAATCTGTTCAGTATGTTCGTTTCTTTTCGTCATATTTTAAGTCAGTCGGCTGCAAATCTCGATGGTTTCCAGCTTCCGCTGGGAAATTTTGCATTGATACTTATTCTGATGTTTCCGTTCATAACTTTATTTTCTGCCATCCTGCTTTCCATCTCTACCTATTCCCGCAATATCAAAGAAGCCCAAAGTTACCAGATGCCATTGCTTTTTGGTTCTATCATGCTTTCAATGGTCTGCTTTCTTCCCGGATTTGAATTGAACCTGGGGTTTGCACTTATTCCTATTGTAAATTTTTCTTTGTTGATCCGTGATATTATGATGAGTGATTATAATGTAGTGAATCTGTTCATTGTTATTGGTTCCACAATTATTTTAGATATCATTATGGTCACGATTTCCATAAAATTATTTCATACCGAATCCGTTCTATTCCGAACTTCAGAAGAAAAATCACTTAAATTCTGGGGAAAAGATAAGAGAAATGTATTCTCACCGCAGTTCGTAATGATCTTCTTTGTAGCTATTCTTCTGGCTTTATACTATCTTGGTGGAAGTTGGCAGGCAAAAGACCTGATGAATGGACTGATGAGAACAGAGATTCTGCTTATTTTATTACCAACAATATTAGTGCTGAAGATCGCAAAAGTGAATAAAAAGAAAGTGCTTCGCTTGAATTACACAAATCCTTTGAACTTTGTTCTAGTTGCTGTTTCTTCCATTCCGATAATCATAATAGCGGTAATTCTGTCACAGGTGATAAACATGATCTATCCTCTATCGGAATCTTATCTGGAGGCGATGAATAATTTGATCTCTATTAAGAATAGTAGCTTATGGCAGACCATCTTTATTGTTGCTCTTCTTCCGGCTATCTGTGAAGAAATTATGTTCAGAGGATACATTATAAATGCTTTTATCAAAAAAGGGTTTTGGAAAGCGATTATAATTACCGGTATCCTTTTTGGAATATTTCACATGGATATGTTTCGCCTGTTACCGGTTACACTGCTGGGAATATGGATGGGATACCTGCTTTTAAAAACAAAAAGTATCTTTGTTCCCATACTGGCACATTTTCTAAATAACAGCCTTGCCATTCTTATTTCCAACTATGGAGAAAGCATTCCGCTTCTGAGCAAATTCATACAGGAAGGGCAGGTCCCGTTCCTGGCTGTAATTCCGGCTATTATATTTTTGATAATAATAATAAAAATAATGATCAATATAAATTCAGATAAATATTCCCGGATTGTAAGGAGTTAATTATGTGCGGTATTGTTGGATATATAGGCAAAAGGAATGCTACGCCAATTGTAATAGAAGGAATCAAACGTCTTGAATACAGGGGTTATGACAGTTCCGGATTAGCCATTTTGAACAATAATAACGAGCTGAAGGTATTCAAGAAATCGGGCAAAATAATCGAGCTTGAACGTTCATTGCCAGCACCGGATAAAACTGCAGGAAAGATCGGTATTGCTCATACACGATGGGCTACTCACGGCAAACCTACCACAGTGAACGCTCATCCTCATACCGGATGTTCAAATAAATTTGCAGTAGTTCACAATGGGATAATCGAGAATTATAAAATCCTCAAAAAGAAACTGGAATCTGAAGGGCATAAATTCAAGAGTGATACGGATACGGAAGTATTGGCTCATCTTATAGATCATTTTGCAAAGAAAGAAACAGATTTCACGCTTATTGTTCAGGAAGCTCTGAAATTAGTTGAAGGTACTTTTGGAATTGCGGTTATCAATACAGATTATCCCGAAAAGATGATCGCTGCAAGAAGAGGAAGTCCATTAATACTCGGTATCGGGAAAGATGAATATTTCGTAGCCTCCGATGTAGCAGCTATTATTATTCATACGAAGAAAGTGATCTACCTGCAGGATAATGAAATAGTTACAATAAACAGGAAGAAATTTGAGATCACAACCCTGGATAATGAAGCAGTGAAAGCAAAAATCTCTGAGATCGACTGGAATGTGTCTTCGATCGATAAAGGAGAATACAAACATTTCATGCTCAAGGAAATATTCGAGCAGCCTACATCGGTTAGAAATGCATTCCGCGGAAGATTGGTCGATAAACTCTCTACAGCTCGTCTTGGCGGATTGGCAATGACAGGGGAAGAGCTTCGCAGGATAAAAAAAATACAGATCGTAGCTTGTGGAACTTCCTGGCATGCAGGCTTAATTGGAAAACATATTATAGAAAATTTATCCCGGGTTCCTGTGGAAGTGGAATATGCCAGTGAATATCGTTATAAAAATCCCATTATTCCGGAAGATACAATTGTTCTCGTTATCAGCCAATCCGGAGAAACGGCAGATACTCTGGCAGCTCTTCGCGAAGCACAGGCAAAAGGTGCAAGGGTGTTTGGAATAACAAATACCGTAGGCAGTACGATCGCACGTGAATCCGATGGTGGTGTTTATATTCATGCCGGAACAGAGATCGGAGTTGCCTCTACAAAAGCTTTTACGTCGCAGGTAACTATCCTGATATTATTGGCGGTTCTTCTGGGCAGGATGAGGAATCTTCCTCCTACATTTGGAACTGCACTGATAAAAGAATTGAAAAATATCCCGGATAAAATACAGAAAATTCTCGATAAAGATGAAGAAATAAGAAAGATCGCAGAAACGATCAAAGATTCTTCCAATGCTCTATATCTTGGAAGAGGAGCAAATTATCCTGTTGCACTGGAAGGTGCCCTCAAAATAAAGGAAATATCATATATTCATGCAGAAGGATATCCTGCCGCAGAGATGAAGCATGGTCCGATTTCCCTTATCGATGAAAATATGCCTGTTATTGCCATCGCTCTTGATGATGCGATCTACGATAAGATAATTTCCAACCTTCAGGAAGTGAAAGCAAGAAATGGAAGATTGATCACGATTGCCACGGAAGGCGATGAATTTATCAAAGAAATTTCGGAAAGCGTCATTTATATTCCCAAGACGATACATACATTACAGCCGCTACTTTCTGTGATCCCGCTCCAGCTTCTGGCATATCATGTGGCGGATCTGCGAGGACTCGATGTGGATCAGCCCCGAAACCTGGCAAAGAGCGTTACAGTTGAATAAATGTCTTCTAACAATAGAAATATCAAGCTAAATGGAATAATTATAAGAAAAGTTCCATTTAAGGAAACCAGCGTTATTCTCGATGTTTTTACGAATGATCTGGGAATCATTCCCATTATGGCAAAAGGTATCCGCAAAGAAAAGAACAAAACCGCCAATTTCATGGAAATAATGAACGAGATGGAATTCGTCCTTTATAAAAATCCGAGCTCAGACTGGTATATCCTGAAATCTTCTGAACTGATAAAGGCTCATCTATTTGAAGTCGAGTTCAGGACAGGTATTCTGATGCAGGCTGTTGCCGAAATTTGCAGGCAGTTAATAATTCCCGAAGAAGATTCGGAAATGTTGTATGAACTTTTAAAAAAATATCTGGAATACATCACAAAGGTGGAAGTGAATGGTATTGCGATTTTTTGGAGATTTCTTTTAAAATTATTTATTATTATGGGAATAGAATTCAATATTTCCGAGTGTGTTTTATGCAAAAAAATAGATGGACTGAAAGCTTACTACCCTCAGAAACACGGATTCATCTGTGAAAGTTGTTATCGCTCTGCTTTAGAAAAATTAGTGATCCGTATGACAAAAGAGCAATCCGAATTGTTCAGGAATTTAAAACAAATTGGAAAAATGCTGGATGAGATCACTATTACAAAGGAATCTATTTCCCAGATCAATAAAATATTTCTGATCCATCTATCTGAACATTTTCATAAAAAATTTCACCTGAAAAGTCTGGAAATGTACAAAGTTTGAAATAGTTTGGAGGAGCAAATGGAAAGTCGAAAAAAGAAAATCGATATTCTTATTACTATCCTGGTTCTGGGTTCCCTGTGGGGACTTTCGGAAGTGATCCTGAATGGAATTATCAGGCAAACAGGTATCCCATATCGTACCGGCATCCTGATTGGAGTTGGAATGGGATTAATGGGGATTGCTGTAGGAATTTTTAAAAAGTATTCGTATCTTTTTGGTATCGCAGTAGTAGCAATTTTATGTAAGCAGCTGATCGTACCGATCCTGCAGGTTTCCATAATGTGCAAAGCGAATTCCTGCCTTGCTGTAATAATAGATAGCCTTGTACTCACAGGAGCAATAGCCGTTATTGGCAGTAAACTGAATAAGAATCTGATGTATAGAATAGCTGGTGGTCTGATTGCAGGCTTTTCTGCAGCAGTTGTCTTCTATTTTGCAGGAATGAAAACAGCTCCCTGTCCCAGTCTTCTGACATTTGCCGGACTGCAGGGTTTTGTATTATTTATCTTAAATAGAGGGTTGGTCTGGATGATCTTCTCCGGAATATTTTTTCCGGCTGGATATTTGGCAGGGAACAGGCTGAAGGATATAGTCTTTATTTTAAGAGTTAAGAAACCTTTAGTCTATTATGCTTTTTCAGGAGCTATTGTTGTTTGCTGTTGGTTAGCAGTTGGTCTGGCTATTGCTTCCGGATATTAAATATAAATTTACTAACATTTCCCACTTCAATTTTACTCATAATTCTTTTTCTTTTTTCAGCTTCAGAGAAGCTATATATTAGTAGCCGAATGCGTAAGCTTTCGGTTAGAAGATACATATCCAAGTAGAACTGCATCGCAGTGGCATCTATCATAATTATATTTTGAATAACATATTGTTTCTCTGAAGCTGACACTTATTTTAATTTTAATAATTTTATAAATAATTTTTGGATATATTTATAAAAATCAACCAATTAATTATTTTTTTAGAAATACTTACATCTCATAACAAATTGACAAAATAATTACTCATTTTTTCCTGACAAAAAAATGCAAAGGCTTTTAATGAAAAAAAGAGATATTATAAATTTATTTATATTAGTAATTATCATTACTCTGGGTTTTTTTACTTTTAAAAATAGAAAATACACTTTTTCCGAAACCAGCTTCCAGATGGACACGATAGTTGAAATAAAAATAATAACGAAAGATAGGAATGCAGGGATTCTTATCGACGAAGCTTTTGAATTGATAAAACAATATGAAAACATGCTTTCTTATTTCAAAGAAGAAAGTTATATCTGGAAGTTCAATCATTCAAAGATCGAAACGCTTCCTATGGATGAGGACTTTCTTCATATCTATCAAGTGAGCGAAGAACTCTACGAACGAACAAATAAAAAATATGATATTACCATCGGGGCACTTTCGGAACTCTGGGATTTTGAAAATAAACACATTCCCTCGGAAGATTCTATCAAAAAGGCTTTGGAAAATGTGGGATTTGAAAAATTAAATCTTGAGGGAATTCATTTGACTAAACCAGATGGAGTTAAGATTAATCTGGGAAGTCTGGCAAAAGGATTTATCATTGATAAGATCGTGGAATTTCTGGTCGGGGAAGGCGTGGAATCCGGCTTTGTGAATGCTGGTGGAGATATGCGTATTTTCGGGCAGAAGAAACCGCTGCGCATCGGTATCCAGCATCCTCGCAAAAACAGGAATGAATTGATCGGAGTGCTGAATATTAAAAATAATGCAGTAGTTTCTTCTGGTGATTACGAACGTTTTTTTGAACTGGATGGAAAGCGGTATCATCACATTCTTGATCCACAAAGCGGTTATCCTGCCGAGGGTACGCTTTCAGTTACCGTAGTGGCTCCCACTGCTTTATGGGCAGATGCTTATTCCACAGCACTTTTCCTGATGGAACCCCAAAAAGCAATTGAATTGATCAATAAAACAGATACGCTGAAAGCGGTGATCTTTTATTTGGAAGGTTCTGAAATTAAAAAAATTGAATCTGAAGGAATTCATATCGAGTCGTAAGTTTACTTCGTAAAAAAGAATGACCGTATCGGAAGAGTTTACGACGAGGAATCGAGATAAAGAAGATAAAGAAATGAAATTACAAAAAACAAATAACAAAATACAAATAAAAAACAATAACCGAAATT
>JAIORR010000328.1 GCA_021108055.1 Candidatus Cloacimonadota bacterium | reverse complement strand
AAAAGGAGGTAAATTATGAAGTGTCCGGTTTGTGAACGAGACCTACAAGAAATAAAGATCAAAGATATTATTGTAGATGTCTGTATGAATGGATGTGGAGGGATTTGGTTTGATAACAGGGAATTAAAAAAAGTAGATGAACAACACGAAACTGCTGGAGAGTTTCTCTTAAATATTAAGAAAGATCCCAAAATAATTATCGATAATTCTAAAACTCGATTTTGTCCGAAATGTTTAGAACAGAAAATGGTCAAACATTTTGTAAGTATTAATCGTGAGATAGAAGTAGATGAGTGTTATAATTGTGGCGGTATTTGGCTTGATTTTGGCGAGCTTGGTGAAATTCGTCAACAATATCCAACCGAAGAAGAAAGAAAAAAGGCAACCGAAGAATTTATTAAGAATACTATAGAACCAGAGTTAGAGAAAATGCTTGCAGATAGTGAAGAAAAATTACAGAAAGCCCGGAAGATTGCAAAAATATTTAGGTTAATATGTCCATCTTATTATATTCCTGGAAAGCAAAAGTGGGGTGCGTTCTAAAAATATAACTTTGTTATAAATTAACTGTACTCAACTATGATAAATCACTCGTTAAAGAGTGAACAAACAAAAAAACCGCCCGGGGGAGTCGGGCGGTTTTACCATAGGAGGAGTTTCTATTTGAATTCCGGCTTCAAAGGCAAGATCATCTGAATATTATCATCTTCGACTTGGAGTAATTTTTCTCCCAGTTCATAGATCGATCTCAACCCTTCCGGAATGCGTGAGGATGTGGATTTTGTTCCAACACCCAGATTCAATGTTAAAGAACTTTTATCCTGTTCAAATTCTATCAGTTCCACTTCGCGTTTCAGATGAGCCAGTTTTTTCATTTCACTTACAGCTATGTCCATACCGCCGAGTGCATCCACAAGACCGCGATCGAAGGCTTGTTTTCCTGTCCATACTCTACCCTGAGCAATTTTGTGAACATCATCTTCATCCATATTACGTCCCCGGGCAACGATACCAATAAAGCGATCGTAGAAATGTTTAATTCCCTTTCTAACCATCTGTTTTTCATCTTCGGTCATTTTGCGGTTTATCTTACCAAAATCGGCACGTTCACCTTTTTTTACAGTATCCCAGTTGATGAGTATTTTACTATATAATCTTTCTAAACATGGAAATATTCCCACCACACCGATCGAACCGGTAATGGTAGCAGGCTGGGCGATGATCTCATCTGCCAGAGTTGCAATATAATAACCGCCGCTGGCTGCAACACCGCTCATGGAAATTATAACGGGTTTCTTATTCTTACCGGTTTTACAAAGTTCCACTTCACGGGCAATTATATCGGAAGCAAGAGCAGATCCACCACCGCTATCCACACGGATTATAATACCTTTTATTCTTTTATCTTTACGTGCTTTTTTAATTAACTTAGCCGTAGTTTCCGAACCGATAGATTTTCCTGCTACACCGTTACCGGAATGAATATTGCCGATTGCATAGATCAGGGCAACTTTATCTTTCTGTTCTTTACTCCAGTCGTATCGCATCGTACTTTTTCTGTACTTATCCACAATTTTCTTAGCTGCATATTTTTCCTTGATCGCATCTTCCAGTTCATCTTCGAAGATAATTTCATCTATTAACCCGAGGTCTTTAGATTCTTCAGCTTTCCAATATGGTCCGTTATCGATTATTTCATCGATAGATTTTGTAAGTTTATCACCTCTGCCCTGCACTATCATTTTTGTCATTTCTTCATAAATGCCTTCCAGCAGGTATTCATAAGTTTCTCGCTCGGCTTCTGTCATATGTTCTTCGGAAAGTATATTTCCCGCTGTTTTGTAATCGTGACTGCGGAAATTGACCACATCCACGCCCAGCGTATCCAATAAATTCTTAATATAAGGAACAGAGACCGACAACCCTTTCAAATCTATCATACCCAGCGGATTCAAGTATATCTCGTCTGCTACCGAAGCTGCCAGAGTATAATTGGCACCGGTGATCATTTCATAATAGAAGACAATGTATTTCCCTGAAGTTTTAAAATCCAATAGTGCATTTTTGAGTTCTGCGATCTTGGCAAAACTGGCAGAAATATTGCCCGACTTGAAAACCAATCCAGTTACATTTTCATCTTCTTTGTATTTTTTGATATCTTCAATGATTCGGGAAAGAGTTTTCTCTTTGCCCATATACACAGTGATCGGACCGAATTTCCTGCCTTGCCTTTTTTCAAGGATATTTCCCTGCAGCTTATAATCGACAAAATAGTTTTTATCTTTGCCAATAAAAGAGCGAAAGGATTTCTCAGAAATATTTACATAATATCTCCCGTGTGTGAATTCTTTGTCTTTGTCTGCATCGATCAAACTTCCAATGCCAAGATTCTCAAATGTTATCCCGAAATTTGCACTGAAAGTCTCAGACTCCATATCGTAAGCACCACCAAGCTGGATGCCATTCACCAATTCTGTTTGAATTCCCACTACAGGTTTTTTCCAGTCCGAATCTTTGTAATCGTAATTTGTATCTGCACTGAATGTGACCCTGTCTGAAAATTTCTTACTGAAAATAATCGGACGAACAGCTATTCCGAGATCAAAAGAAGTTTCCGGTTTAAATGCTTCGTTGGCAACAGCTCCCACAGATAAAAAATCATAAGGACGATATAGAAGAGATGCGGAAAAACTTCCTTTCTTGAAATATTCATTTTTCCAATCCCATCCAAAACCGGAATACAGGTTCTTTGATAAATTAGTTTTCTCGGAAGCAAGTGCTATTTTATAGTAGTTGTTTTTCCCGTCCTTATCTATGATAAAAGCAGAATTATCAAAATTAATAAAAACAGAATACCAGTCTTCATAAAATCCGTCTTTATCATAATTTCCCAAAAATGCTAATCCGCTTGAATTCCCAAATCCCATCGCTGCAGGATTGATCTTGGCTGCCATGAAATTATCTGTAGCTGCAATAGAAGTATAGCCCAACAGCGTTCCGGTTAATCCAAACAGCACTAATACGAGTAATACTTTTTTCATTTCTCTTTTTCTCCTTTAATTCTATTGATTTCTTTATAAACATCTACACCACCCAATACAATGCATAAAATTAGAATGATCCAAAATGCTGATGCACCATATTTCTCTCCCATCATTTCACCAGTTTGAGCAGCACGCTGTCCTGCCAGATCTGCATCATGAGTTTGAAATCCTACTTTGAATGCAACAATTGTTGAAGGAATTATAAAAAATCCAAAATACAGGACGACAAACAACAAAATAAATTTAATTATTTTCCAGATGATCTTTCTCATTTTTCTAACTTATATAAACTTATACTGCCATTACTGGTAGAAGCCGTGATCTTCTTACCACCCTTATTTATCTTTCCAACCAGGCTGTCTTTTGAGAATTTGGATGTTGTAACTTCAATCCCGTTAAGATCGATGCGAGAATTAGATGTGGAAGCATCAATATTCAGGTCAAGAAATGGATCAATAGTTATTTTGATAGAACTGTTGGATGTAGAAAGATATATATCATCCTCTATCTTCTCTTCTATTTCAAGATTTATCTTTCCGTTGGAAGTAACAGCTTTTTGTAAGCCGGGAGTTTTTACAACCCGAATGGCTCCGTTTGATGTATAAGCTTCTGCTTTCCCGTTTAAATGTACAAACTCGATACCACCATTACTTGAATTAGCAATAAAACTTCCCTTTGAATCAAAAACTTCAATTCTTCCGTTACTTGTGTTCAGGTTCATTTTACCTTCGCAGTCAATAACAAGGATCTTGCCATTAGATGAATTTATATCGCTTATTTTCACACCTTTTGGAACCTTTATCTCGTACTGCACATTAACTTTGGGATTCTTCTCAAGAGCCTTTGTTTTTATTGTACAGCCGTCTTTATCAAGAACTTCTATCTTAATTTTTTCAAACTCATTTTTAGATTTTCTGGTTTTCAGAATTGCTGAAATATCGATGTGATCTTCTTTCCAACTTTTTATCTCAATCTTGCCGTTACTGTTATGAACATTGAGATTGCACCCTTTTTTTGGTTGGAAAGTATCATGAAACTTCTTTGTGATCAATTCACCATCTTCATCATCACTGCTGATATGCACAAAAGAACCTGCATAAGTATCATCTTTGTCGTTTATGATTTGCTTCATTAATTTTCCGGGATCTTTACTGACAAAAGATATTGAAGTTTTGGCGATTATTTTAACAAACCCACCGAGAAGCTGACCCCAGAATCCTGTAAGATTTTTGTTTTCATCTTCAGTTTCCACGATTATCCCGCGTGAACTAATTTCCACAATTTCATCATCATTATTAATAAATATCCCTTCCGAACCTATTTCAACTTTACTTGAACCTTCAGAATCTTTTACAAATAAATTTCCATCCGAAAATTCAACCCTTTCACCATCATCACCGTAGATGACTACTTTCTCTGCATTGAATTCGCATTTTGCATCTTCCAGTTGGTAGATATAATCTTTTTTCTCCGGAAGCCTGAGAGATATTTTTGCAAAATCATCGGATGATATGCGGATCACATTTTTTTCTTTTGTAACCTTCACATCATCCGATTTGGAAAAATCGACTTCTACATCTTTTTGGTCACAGAACTCAATATCCTTGATCTTAACGTTCTCAAAGATAAGCTCGATTTTTTCATCTAAGGTAACCACCTTCTCGGTAACAGCCATCAGG
The DNA here is from genome assembly GCA_021108055.1 of Candidatus Cloacimonadota bacterium. Taxonomy (GTDB): domain Bacteria; phylum Cloacimonadota; class Cloacimonadia; order Cloacimonadales; family TCS61; genus JACNIV01. Next base: position 3,174 of record JAIORR010000328.1, on the reverse strand, counting down.
ATAATACTGAGTACTATTAAACTAATTACAAAGAATGCTTTTTTCCCCGATAGATCGGGATTAATAAAAGATTTTAACATTTTTTCCTCCTTGTCACGGCGTAGTTGCACGAAGCCGGACTGTCTCGGCTTCTCCGGTAGCTGCCGGAGAAGCTGGACTATTTTATTTCCTTATTTTTATAAATCCAGGTGGCACCGATAAAGAGCGAACCACTGAATGCAAGCTGGATCAGTGTTTTCCAGTTGAACAAGATTGAATTCCAGACCATTGAAATATGATTTCTGATGTCTAATGAAGCAACATCGTTTTCAAGACCTTCCATTGGATTAAGTTTAATCAATTTGAACAGGTAGGTAAGTGGTAACGGAAGATTCCAGTTAAGCATGGTATTAACTATCAAAAAGAGAAATTGGACTCCAAGAAGAATGGCAAATCCCTGGAAGAATGCTTTATCTTTGAATACCGCAGAGAAGAAAAAAGTGATGCTTCCGATGATGAGTCCCGTTTTCATAAATGATATTGAAGATAGAATCATACCGTTAAAAGCAGAATAAAAATCAAATTGATGAAAAATTGCCAGGATTGTATTAATGACCAGGAAATTAAATAATGCAATGATCAGCATAATTGCCCAGTTACCGGCAATTCCCATAAGATATTTCGAGCCAGTTCTGAACCAGATAGAAACCGGTTGAGATCGGTGGAACAACTCACAATTCTTTTTGATATCTTCGTTCAAAGCGTTCTGTGTAAGCATGATAATAAAGAGAATGCTCATCAATCCCGGCAGTCCGAGTATTGCCATATTCACAATGTAATTAATTACCGGTACAGGTGGTCCTGTATCCAGATCGATCATATTGATATTCATATCACCCTTGAAATATGCAAATGCAATGCTAAGAAGTATGAACACGTAAAATCCGGCTGTTATCCAGAATGGAATGAGTAGTGATTTTTTATTAATATGCCAGTCTTTGATCATAATTGCTTTTAATTTATGCATTTGAACCTCCCACTTTCTCCATGAACAGATCAGATAAAGATGGTTTGTTTATCTGCGCATTCTCGATCTTTATTTCACTATTCAAGATGGCACTGACATGTCCCAGAGTTTTGGTAATTAATTTAGGCTTATGCTTCTCCAATTCTTCTATTTTATCGGATGGAACCGTGAAGATAGAATGTTTTTTCTTTAGTTCTTCCACATCTTCAAAGAGTATCATTTTCCCTTTATCTATGAATATGATATCCTGTAATATCTGTTCAACTTCCTCAACCTGATGTGTAGAAATAATGATCGTTTTAGATTCATCATAAAAATCTCCCAGGATTGTATTGAAGAACTCTTTTCGGAACACAATATCCAGTCCAAGTGTTGGTTCATCCAGAAGAAGGATCTTCACATTTAGAGAAAGAGTGATTAAAAGATACAGTTTTGTTTTCATTCCTTTGGAAAGGTTTGCTACTTTCTTATTGAGAGGAAGATCACTCCCGGCAAGAAGCTGTTGAGCTTTCTCTGCATTCCATGACTGATTTAGTGAAGCTACATAATCTATTGTCTGCTGCACGGTTAACCTGTCATCCAGACTACTTACATCCGGTATGAAAGCAATATGTTCATGGATCGATTCTTTATGACTCTTTATGGTTTCGTTAAGAATTGTTATGTCTCCTTTATGTTTCAGAAATCCAAGCAAACATCTCATGAATGTAGATTTACCTGCTCCGTTCTTTCCCAGAAGACCGATGATCCTTCCTTGTGGAATGTTTAATGTAATTCCATCCAGAGCTTTCAGTTTGCCGTAATATTTGGTCAGATTTTTCACTTCAGCGACATTCATTATTTTCCTCCTTCTTCATAAATCAAATCCAGAATATTCAGAAGTTCGGTTTTTGTTATTCCAAGCGATTTGCTTTTCAAGACCAACTTCTTTAAATCTGAATTTCTAAATTCGCTATCTTTTTTCTTTTTCAGTTTTTTTTGTGCTCCTTTCTCCACGAACATACCGATCCCTCGCTTTTTATACAGGATTCCTTCATTAATGAGTTCGCTAACTGCATTTGAAATCGTTTGAGGATTAAGCCTGTATTGCTGTGCCAGTTCCCGGATAGAAGATACTTTATCTTCTTCTCGAATTGTGTTAGTGAGAATGGCATTTTCGATTTCTTCTTTTATCTGAAGATAGATTGGAATATCTTCGTTAAATTTCATCCAACCTCCTTTTCTGTTTTGGTGTCTGGGTCAACCGGTACACCAGAGGTATATATGTCAAGTATTTTTTTTCCAACTGGTTTGGATTAGATAATTAGATGGAGCCTAACTGCCTTAAAATGATGAAGATAGAATGATTATATTTTTTTCAGTAATTCCCGGATAATTTTATTGGAAGCCTTTCCCCTACCGTAAAGATCGATGTTATAATTAGGGTTTTTACTTATCATTTTTTTGTAGGCAGTGTAAATTTCATCGGAATTGTTTCCCGCAACAACATTGAAACCATTTTCCACCAGTTCCACCCATTCCGTTTCATCGCGCAGTGTGACACATGGCTTGTGGAAGAAGAAAGCTTCTTTCTGCAAACCGCCGCTGTCGGTCATAACCAGAGAACATCTTTGAAGCATGTAGATCATTTCCAGATAACCTATTGGATTAACTATTATCAACTGTGAATTTTCAATTTTAAATTTTAAATCTTTAATTATTTTTTTTGTGCGAGGATGAAGCGGAAGAATAATGGGAATATCGTTAGAGATTCTTGATAGAACATCAAATATAGAAGTCAAACGTTTGGTATCATCTGTATTTTCGGCTCTATGGATCGTGGAAAGTATAAATTTTTCCGGAAGTTCGAAATCTGGTTTTTGTGCCAGATCAGAATAGAATATTGCAGCATCCTGCATCACATCTCCGCTTTTTACAATTCTGGCTAATGATTGTTTTCCTATTCCCTCTTCTTGAAGGTTTTTCACTGCTTGGTCGGTTGGGCAGAATAATATATCACTGATCTTATCTGTTAGTATTCTATTAATTTCTTCCGGCATTTTTCGATTGAAAGAACGAAGTCCTGCTTCCACATGAGCAACCTTGATGTGCAACTTCTTGGCAGCCAAGGAACCAGCAATAGTAGAATTTGTATCGCCATAAACCAGTACCCAATCCGGTTTTTCTTT
>JAIORR010000163.1 GCA_021108055.1 Candidatus Cloacimonadota bacterium | reverse complement strand
ATAATATCTACCCGCCTGTTCTTTCTTCTTCCTTCTTTGGTTGTATTATCTGCAACAGGCTGCCGGAAACCATAACCCACAGATTCCAGACGATGCCTTCTTAACCCAAGTTCGATAAAAAACTCTTTTACACTAAATGCTCTATCTTCCGAAAGTACCTGATTGAATTCGGCGGAGCCTGTATTATCGGTGTGTCCTTCTATGATTACATTCGTATCACGATAGATCAAAAGAATTCCGGCGACCTTTGCCAAAGCGATCTTCAGATCGCAGGTAAGAGAAGATTTTCCAACATCAAAAAGTATGTTGGACATAGAAATAATCGTTCCACGAGCATCTCTTCTCACACTGATAAGCTCATTCTGAAGCTGATTGAATCTATTCTCCATATCTTTCTGAATGCGCAGAGCTTTATCTTTTGCCATTTTCTGTTTGATCCGGCTTATCTCTTCGTTCATATTGTTTATCTCTCGAAGTATATCTTCGCCTTCTTTCTGAACATCCAAACTGACTGCATAATTTTTTGCCGCCACCATTTGTATTTTTGCAGCTTCCGTTAAAAGCTGGATCATTTCAAATTCTTCGATTGCTTCTTTAGAATACATTTTTTCTGAATATAATTCTATCGCCATATCGATCCTGGCAAGAACTATCGGATAAAGATCTACTTCACGAGCGATCTCGGAATTCAAGTATTCCTGATATGTTTTTTCAAGTTCTTTTTTATATTCATTCAATTTTCCAATAGTAAATTCTTCCGACCAGCAATGCATATAAAAAATCACAAATATCAGGAAAGCAAATAATATTTTATTTTTCATATTTCAACTCCAGTTTCAGGTCATGTAATTCTTCCTTGAGGTATTCAAGTTGTTTACGGGTAAGTTGAAGAGATTCAACCTGTCTCTCATGCTGCTTTTTGCTTTGTTCCAGATCATTTAAACTGAGAGCCAGCCGATACAGGATGAAAGCTTTATCGATGTTCTTATGCAGCCTTTTTTCCTTATTTCTTTCTTTTAATTCCTGATATTCCTCATAGAGTTTGTCAGCTTTTTTCGTAAGAGTAGATTTCAGTTTCTGTCTTTCACAACTTTTCTTTAACACTTTTACCTGGTACTCTTTTCTTGCTAATTCCTGTTTTAACAACTTACTGCTTGAAATGCAGAAAACCTCACTGAATAATAAAAAAATGAACAATATGAAAACAACCTTTTTTCTCACTTTCAACCCCCTTTTTTTACTTATCAAAAATCAACTGAAATAATGATTTCACATTTAAGAAATTAAACAATAATTATTCTACTTCTCCCTTCGTTCTGAACTTCTCCAACAACAGCAGCATTTGGATAGCAGCTTTTTCTAAGCTCGGACAATATATCTTCCACCTTTAGAGGATCGACACACATCAGGATGCCGCCGGAAGTTTGAGCATCGAACATCAGCATTTTTATATTGTAATCCACATTTTTGAATTTACAGTATTTTTCCAGATATTTCTGGTTTCTGAATGCTGCTCCCGGAATACAACCAAGATCGACTAAATCATAAGCTCCCGGCAGCAAAGGAATTTTTTTACTTTGAAAGACAAAAGAAACTTTACTGGCTTCCGCTACATTTTTTGCATGCCCGATAAAGCTGAAACCTGTTATATCCGTGGCAGTTGTAATGTTGAACTTCTGCATGATCTCTGCAGCTTTTTTATTAAGAAGTTTCATGTTCTTTATTGCTTCCAGATAATTTTCTTCGGAAGTTTCATTTAATCTTTTTCCGGCAATGATGATGCCAGTCCCAATAGGTTTTGCCAGGACAAGAACATCGCCTGGTTTTGCATTGGAATTAGTAATGACCTTCTCAGGATGTATTATACCTGTAACCGCCAGACCATATTTCGGTGGAAAATCTGTGATCGTATGACCACCAATTATCAAGGCTCCGGCTTCGATAACTTTATCACTTCCACCTTGAAGAATTTTTATATAAACTTCTATCGGTATCTTTTCATCCGGAAACATAACAAGGTTCAAAGCCGTGATCGGTTTCCCACCCATCGCATATACATCGCTGAGTGCATTTGCTGCAGCTATCTGCCCGAAATCGTAAGCATCGGAACAAACAGGTGTGAAAAAATCAGTGGTCTGGATCAAAGCGATCTCATCTGATATCTTATAAACACCGGCATCATCGAAAGTATCGGAGCCAACGAGAAGGTTCGGATGTTTTGGTTTCGGTAAATTTTTCAGGATCTCAGCCAACTGCTGAGGTGGCAGTTTAATACTTCAGCCGGTTTGTTTTACTATAGATAACAGATCAAATTCCATCTGAACTCCAGAATATATTTAAGGATAAATAAGATGACTTGCATCGGAAAAAGCCTTTAATATGGTATAAGCATTTGAAATTATACCAACGCTCACTTTTTCTTTAACATTATAAAAATTTACGCAATTCCCGCATATCAATATTTCAACACCCAGATCTTCCAAATCCTTTAATTTCTCAAGATACGGCGAATCATCCAAAGCAAGATAAACTCCTTCATGATACAAAATTATTTTCCCCGGCAAGGGAGCTACTTCTTTTATCGTATCCAGAAATCCACCAGTGAGCATTTTTCCCAGTTCGTCTTCTGCCACACCATTTGTTTTGAAAACATATACATGCTTTCCTTTTTTTTCCTTCGGGATGCTGCAATATGTTTCAACCTCTTTCAGATATGATCCTTCTTCCAATTTGGTTGCCAGAAGTTTATAAACCCCGTTTTCTTCGGAAACATCAAATCCAACGTTATTATCTTTCAGGAATCTGCTTACGTTCTCCATCGAAGTTTCATTATCGATAAGAATCATAAACCGTTCATTAACAGCAACTTCTTTCAAAGCTTTTTTTGTTAGAATAAGCGGCTTTGGGCAGGTTTGTCCTATTGCATCTACTATTTTCATTATTACTTATTTCCTTATACTAAAACAGATTTGATATAAATATTATTCAGGAAATCTCCTGTCAAGCGGAACATTCTATAATACATATTTATTTATCATAAGCCAGAAGGAGATTATTTTTCATTTATAATTTTGGCAACGGAATTCGCAATAACAGGAATGTCTTCCTCGAATATACTTTGCACATCAAAAAGAATATTGCCTTCCCGCAGAACTCCAAGAACAGGTCTTTCCGATCGAAGTAGTTTCCGGAATATCTTTTTTGCTGACATTTCCCCGGAAGACTGAATAATTAATTTCACAGCTTTGCTTCTTATTTTCAGATGAGGAAGAGTGCCGCCCCCAACTTTTGCAGGACTATCGATCACTTCATTTCTGATACCATTTTTTTTAAATTCATTGGACAATTTTTTCGCAAGTAATTCCAGTTTCTCTTTACTTCTGTTCAACATCTCAAAGATAGGAATTTTTGTAAGCAGGTCTTCATCTTTCAGGTAACACTGCATCACAGCGGTTAATCCGGAGACCGTCAGTTTCCCAACTCTCAAAGCTCTCATCATAGGAGCTTTTGCCAGCTTGGAAATAAGTTCTTTCCTGCCTGCAATAATTCCAGCCTGAGGACCGCCGAGAAGTTTATCTCCGCTGAACGTGATAATATCTACTCCTGCCCGAATACTGCTTCGTACATCCGGCTCATTTTCCAGAGGAAGTCCTTCCGGCTTTCGCAGCAGCCCGGAACCGATATCATAAACGAATATCAGGTTATGCTTGTCTGCCAGTTCAACCAACTGCGAAAGTTCAACTTCTTCTGTGAATCCGCCAATGAAATAGTTCGATCTATGAACTTTCAGGATAATCCTGGTTCTGTCTGTAATTGCATTCTCATAATCGGAAATACGAGTCCGATTTGTTGTTCCCACTTCTACCATTTTTGATCCGCTGGCTTTCATAATATCGGGAATGCGGAATGATCCACCGATCTCGATCAATTCTCCGCGGGAGATAATGGTTTCTTTTCTGGCAGCAAATGTTTTCAATACCAGCATAACCGCAGCAGCATTATTATTAACCACAACGGCATCTTCGGCTTTTGTGATGAATTTGATCAGTTCGGAAATATGAGTGTTCCTGTGTCCTCTTTTTCCCTTTTCCAGATCAAATTCCAGGTTGGAATATCCAGTGACAACAGGCTTGAGTTCATTTAGAATATAATTGCCGAGCGGTGCTCTTGCCAGGTTCGTGTGAAGAACAATACCTGTTGCATTTACTATCTGCTTCAAAGACCTTTCTCCAATCTGTAAGGTCGTGGATTCTATTTTTGGAATAATTTGTTCGGAAGAGTACTTTATTTTTCCTTCGAGGATCTGATGTCTTTCTTCATCGAGGGTACATCGAACAGCAAAAGTTACGAGTTCTGATCCAAATTTACTAGCCAATTCTTTTATCTGTGGATATTGAAGTATTTTATCGACCCCGGGTATTTTTTTCAATTCTTTATCGAGCATTATTTAATTCCTTAAATTACTTTTTGCAAATAAATTAACACTGCAAATTATGAATTAATAAGTTAAAAAACAGTCAATTAAAAAATGCGGAGAAGCAATAAAATTTTTCAAACTTAAATAGATTTTATAAATGATATTAAACTACATTTTTAAATCTAAGAATAAAAACAGAACCGCCTGAAATGTTATCTTCAACATGAATAGTTCCATTATATTTGCTCATTGTTTCTCTGGCAATATACAATCCCAGACCTGTTTTCCCTGACTTCCCATAAATGAAATTTTCTTCAAATATTTTTTCTTTTATTTCGTCCGGAATACCGATTCCATTATCGGCAATTTGAAGAACACAGAACCTGTCTTCCCGCTTTATTTTGATGTCTATTTTACTGCATCCTCCATGAGCAACAGCGTTTCCGACCACATTATCAATTACGGAATTCAATGATTCATCGGCAAGGATCATACATCTTCCTGAAATATTAAAATCAATCGATGAATAATTTTTTCTAATTTCATTTATAATTTTTTTCAAATCACATATTTTTAAGTTTTTATTTGTAAAAATGTATGTTTCAAGGCTTTTCATTCTATCGATCAACTCGATGCTGCTATTGGTATGTTTAATTATTTCTTCCAAAAGCTCCTTTTTGTCTGTTTTCTTATATAACCTTAGAGCACTTGTTATTACTGCCAGTTTATTCGTTAGATCGTGCCGCAGGATCGTATTAATTAATTTCAGATGTCCTCGATGAGCTTCCAGGTCTTTATTCACTTCTACGAGTTCTGATGTTCTCTTTTTCACCTCATTTTCAAGTTCATTTTTTCTGGTTTCTATTCTACTGATACGCCATTTGTAAATAGCATACACGGTTCCCAGAAAAGATAATAAAAGAAATATTTTAAACCATAAAGTAGCCCAGAATGGCGGAATAATTGTTATTTTAATAGAAGCTCCTTCTTCATTCCAAATATCATCATTATTAGAGCCAATCACTTTAAAGATATACTTGCCCGGTGTTAAATTTGCAAACGGAGCGAACCGTTTATCGGCATCCGCATATATCCATTCTTCATTAAATCCTTCCATTTTGTAGGCATATTTGTTTTTTTCGGGAAATACAAAATCCAGAGCGGTAAATTCAAAAGAAAATACATAATCTTTGTGGGAAAGAACAATTTCATCTGTGTAGGAAATTGACCTTTTTAGAGGAGAATCCTTTCCTGGTAAAATGGTTTTGTTAAATAATTTGAAATTTGTTATTACGACCGGTGGAATATGTGGATTATCTATAATTTTTTCCGGGAAAAAACTATTGAAACCGTTCACTCCACCAAAGAACATTTCGCCTCTGGAGTTTTTATAAAAAGCTCTGGGATTAAATTCCCTACTCTGCAACCCGTCATCGACATCATAATTTCGGAACGTCCCATTTTCCGGATCAAATTTTGATATTCCATTGTTTGTACTCAGCCATAATTTCTCATCATTATCTTCCAGTATTCCCAATATCCTGTTATTTGGGAGACCATCTTTTTCTGTGAAAGTAGTTAATTCCGAAGTTGAAATATCAAATTTATGTAATCCGGTATCACTACATATCCATAAAATACCTTTCTCATTTTCTGAAATATTGAAAACACGGTCTATCTTTGAACGTTTAATATTGTCTTTTGAATATTGAAAAACCTCAAATCTTCCGGTTTCTCTATGAAACTTATTCAATCCTTTTCCTGTTCCAATCCAGAGATTATCCGAACTATCTTCAAAGATACACCAAACCTCATTGTGGCTGATACTATTCGGATCATCTGGATCGAATCGATAGTTAATAAATTTACCTGTTTCAGGATCAAATTGATAAAGTCCGCCTGTATAAGCAGCTATCCAGAAAATATTCTGACGATCTTCATATATCGAAAGAATGCCCATGCGACTAAGACTTCCAGGCTTATCCGGATCATGCTGAAATTGAGTAAATACACCTTTAGCCCGATCGAACTTATTCAGTCCGCCGTTCCGGGTTCCAATCCACAATATGCCCTTGCTGTCTTCATAAATACACCAAATCTCATTATGGCTGATGCTGCCAAGTTTGTTTGGATCATGTCGATAATGAATATACTTTCCGGAAGACCTGTCTATTTTATTTAATCCATCACGAGTCCCAACCCAGAGCATGCCGTATTTATCTTCATAAATTGCTCTTACATAATTGTGGCTCAGGCTGTTTGGATCATCTGGATCACGGAAATAATGAATGAATTTAGCGGGTTCCGTATTATATTTATTGATCCCACTTCCCAGTGTTCCGACCCATAGAATTCCAGACAGGTCTTTGTATATACATCGAATTTCATCTGCACTAAGGCTGGATGGATCTCGAACATCGTTCAGGTAGCGTTTGAATGCTCCGGTTTTCGGGTCGAAATGAATTAAACCTTTTGCCGAACCTACCCACAATTTCCCATCCGAATCTTCTAAGATAGAACTAATTGTATTCAATCCAAAAATAGCCGGCTGCCCTGCATTATAAAGGAAACGTGTAAATTTTTCTGTTTCAGGATCGAATCGATTCAATCCATTTTGAGTTCCAATCCAGATCGTTCCGGAAGTTGATTTGAAAAGAGTTCTGATATGATTGCAACTAATACTCTGCGCATTATCCGGATCATGAAAATAATGAGTAAATTTTTCTGTCTTACGATCGAATCTGTTTAATCCGTTACTCGTGGCTATCCACAACCTGTCTTCATTATCTTCTACGATAGCCCATACCCGGTTATGGCTGAGGCTGTTCGGATCACCGGTATCATGTTTGTAGTGCACAAATCGTATTGTATCATTTTGAACAAGTTTATTCAGACCGCCCTCATAAGTTCCAAACCAGAATGTACCGGAACTATCTTCATATAAAGATTGAATACGATTATCACTTATACTATCGGTATTCTTCGGGTCGTAAGTATAGCAAACCGATTTTTCCATTTTCGGGTCGAATTTATTCAGTCCGCCGCCCCATGTTCCAATCCAGATAAAACCGGAGCTATCAATGAAAATATTCCCTGCATTATTGTTTGAAATTGAGAAAGGATCAACAGGATCATGCTTATAAACGGTAAAATCATATCCATCGAATTTATTCAAGCCATCCGGTGTTCCAAACCATAAAAAACCCTTCTCATCCTGGATGATCGAATATATTGTTCCATTGGATAAACCTTGCTCAACAGAAATATGTTCAAATGAAATATGGTCAGTTAGTGCGAAAAGATTGATAAAGACACAAAAATATAATTGGATCAATAGAAAATATTTCCAAAAATTCTTATTTAAATTCATTTATACTGATCTCCGGAATTATCCTTGTATGAATTACAAAATTTTTATTTAATAATCCTGCTCTTCTATATCTGAACAGGAATCAATATTTACAAATCTCAGATTTTTATGAATACTTTTTTCAAATAAATCTATGTATATAAAATACATAAGAACTTATTGCTGTCAATAATTATCGGGCGATAAGTTCGCTTTTTTATACATACAATCAAAACTCGTGCAAGAAGATGGGGTTCTC
>JAIORR010000308.1 GCA_021108055.1 Candidatus Cloacimonadota bacterium | reverse complement strand
TTTATAATGTAAAAGGGCAAAAAGTGAAAACATTGGTTAAGGAAAGAATGGATGCCGGAAATCATTCTGTTATCTGGAATGGTGATGACGATAATGGAGAAACCGTTTGTTCCGGCGTATATTTCTATAAACTATCAGCAGGTAATGAAATAAAAGTTAAAAAAGCAATAATTGTAAAATAAAAGAAATATGACTTCAGATAGAATGACTAATGAATATCCAGAAAATTAATTCCAACATCACAATAAAAATGGTGGCTGATATTGGAACTGTGTATTTCAAAAAGAGTTTAAAGGCAAAACGTTTGCGGATATCAATCAAGAATAATGGAAAAATATCAGTTACAATTCCAGCAAAATTTTCTTTGAAAACCGCTGAAGACTTTATTCATTCCAAAAAACAATGGATACAAAAACATTTGCAGAGAATCGATGAAAGAAATAAATTCACATTACAGAATTCAGAAAATATTTCTACAGATAAGAAATACCCGAAATTGATATTACATAACAGGTTAAATGAAATTTCACTTAAGTATGATTTACAGTACAATCGTTTATTTATCCGTTCCCAAAAAACAAGGTGGGGAAGTTGTTCGGCAAAGAATAATATCAGCTTGAATATAAAACTTATAAACCTTCCGGCTGAACTCATAGATTATGTGATACTGCACGAACTTGTTCATACCAAAGTAAAGAATCATCAAAAGGAATTTTGGAGCGAACTGGAAAAATATATTAAAGAACCAAAACTGATAGACGCAAAATTGAAGCGGTATAATCTGGCTTTGTTATGATACGAAAAATAAAAGCTGAAGATAAAACCGATGTTCTGAAGATATCATCAAAGATATGGGAAGGAGATGATTACATCCCGCAGATTTTTGATGAATGGGTAAAAGACCCGCATAGTATCTTTGCAGGTTTGTGGGTAGATAAGAAACTGATAGGGTTTGGCAAATTAACATTCCTTTCGCCCACCGATATCTGGCTTGAAGGATTGAGGAAAGATCCGCAAACAAAGATCAAAGGCGTAGGGAAACAACTTACAGCTTATTATTTTGATTTTCTTAAAGGAAAGAATATCTCTTCCATCCGTTTCTCTACATATTTCGATAATATCGCTTCCATTCGTTTCAATGAAAAAACAGGTTTCAAAAGAGTTTTAACATTATCTTTAAAAGTTCTTAAAATAGGTAATTCAAAGAAAAAACCGTTACCGGATAATATTTCAGCCCCTGTTGATTTTATACAATTAAGAGAGTATTTGAAAAATTCTTCCTATCTGAATTTATGCAATAATTTCATTGGTAAAGGATGGGTTGTTCATTCCTGTTCGGAACAGCTTCTACAGCAATTCGTTAACGAAAACAAGGTTATCGTCTGGCAGGAGAACGGAAAGATCAAAGGTGCGGGAATATATTCGGAAGTCTTTTACAAAGACGAATTCTGGATAAGTTTGTTAGAAGCAGAAAATGAAGAAATATTCACAGGTATAAAAGATCATTTTATCAATATTGCTCTTGAAAAGAAAAAGAAATACCTGAATATATTAGTTCCGAAAAATAATAATTTATTAAAATTTTGTAACAAAACCGGCTTTGAAAGCTGGGAGCAGGAAAACGATTTTTTCCTTTATGAATTACCGAAAGATATTATCAGAAAAATTACTGGTATTCATAGTTGAGGTTATATGAAATATTCTAACTATTTTAATAACAGGTAATTGAAGTGATACCCAAAGATAAACAATTATTCAAATTTTCTGCTTATGGTTTTTTAAAGAACCTTCGATTTTTCGATGCATTCATAATTCTTTTTTTCCGTCAGCAGGGAATATCTTTCCTGCAAATTGGAACGCTGGTATCTATTCGTGAAATATCTATAGCCATATTGGAAATTCCCACCGGTATCATTGCAGATAGTTACGGGCGAAGGAGTTCGATGATATTTTCGTTTCTTTCGTATATAATTTCGTTTCTGATATTTTTCTTTTTCCCAAAGTTTTCATTTTACATTGTTGCAATGATTTTTTTTGCAATGGGCGAAGCATTCCGCACAGGAACGCATAAAGCGATGATACTGGAATATTTAAATATCAAGAACATCAAGCATCTGAAAGTGGAATATTATGGTTTCACACGAAGCTGGTCGCAGAAGGGTTCTGCCCTTGCTGCTCTCATTGCCGGTGGTATCGTGCTTTTTTCCGGGAATTATAAATACATCTTTATAGGTTCCATTGTTCCATATATTCTGGCGTTATTCCTGATGATCTCCTATCCGAAGGAATTAGATGGAATTACAAAAAAAGATTCTCATCCGAATTTCTTGAAGGCGATCTGGATTAACTTATCGAACACAACACGAGAATTTATAAATGTTTTCAAAGACCCATTACTGCGAAGGTCGATAATAAATTCATCTCTTTTTGACGGACTATTTAAAACCGTGAAAGATTACATTCAGCCCATCATAAAAGCCTTTGCCATATCTGCTCCCTTTCTGATATTTATGTCTGAAAAAAGAGATACAGTAATGATTTCTATTGTTTATTTTGTGCTTTTTTTTCTCAGTTCCATTGCCTCCAGAAATTCAGAGAAATTCAAGAATAAGTTCGATTCCCTTGCCGGAGCAATAAACAAGAGTTATATTCTGGGAATTCTTTTCGTAATTGCTTCCGGTTTATTCTATATCTGCGGATTAAAGTTGATAACCATTATTTGTTTCATTATTTTTTATATGTTTCAGAATTTACGCCGTCCAATGAATGTTGGATATATCAGCGGGATTATTCCATCCGGAATCATGGCTTCCGGATTGAGCGCAGAATCACAACTAAAAACTTTTTTCATTGCCGTTCTATCACCCGTAACAGGTTATCTTGCAGACACTTTCGGGATAGGTGTTGCAATAATAATATTATCGTTCTTGACATTATCTGCTTTTCCTTTGATTAGGGTTAGAAAGTTGGAAGGGAAATTATGATAAAAGATCTGATCTTAAAAAATAGAAGTTACAGACGCTTCTATCAGAATGCGGAGATAAAAAAAGAAATTTTATTGGAACTGATAGAACTGGCACGTTTAACTTCTTCGGGCGGGAATTTACAGCCTCTCAAGTTCTTGCTTTCCAATTCAAAAAAAGATAATGAAAAGATATTTTCCTGCCTTAAATGGGCAGGTTATCTGAAAGATTGGGATGGACCGGAAGAAGGTGAAAAACCATCTGCTTATATTGTGGTTATGAACGATATCAGGATCAATAAAGAAGCAGATTTCGACGTTGCTCTTGCTGTGCAGTCCGTTCTTTTGGGAGCAGTGGAAAAAGGATTTGGCGGTTGTATTTTCGGTTCTGTGGATAAGACAAAATTACGTGAAATATTTTCCATTCCAAAAGAATATAATATTCGGCTTGTTATTGCTCTGGGAAAACCCAGAGAGATAGTTAAGATCGAAGATATTAAAGACAATGATGTAAAATACTGGCGAGATGAAAAAGGTGTTCATCACGTTCCAAAAAGGAGTTTGAAAGACCTGATATTCTAATCGGGGGGATTATTATGAAAAAAATTATTATTTTTCTAATTTTATTTGGATTTTCCGTATCTTTATGTTTTGCCCAAACTGTAAATGGTGACACACTTACGGTTGATGGAAAGAAGATATTGAAAATATGGGGAACACATTACGAACGCGGTTATGCTACTGGTTACCTGGTAGGTGATAAGATCAAATACATTATGGAAGATTATTTCATTCCTACCTATTTTATGAACAATTCTGTTTTATATGAAAACTGCAGAATGTATTATCTGAACAATTTTGATGTGGAAGATAAATATCATTCCGAAGCACAGGGTATTATCGATGGGATGATCGAAGCGGGGCTTGATCTTTTCAGTGTTGTTCTTCAGAGAGATATGGATTCAAATGATGTTCTTATGGTAAATGCTCTTGTAGATTTAGTAGTGTTGATCGAGAATGGAGAATTCGGTTGTTCCAGTATTTCCAGTTGGGGACCGAGCACATATCAGGACCCGGATCTTAATGGTGCACCCGTTATTACCAGGAATATGGATTGGACTCCCCATCCTGCCTTATTGGAAAATCATCTTCTGGTGATTCATTTTCCTTCTGAAGATAACGAAGTGAACTGGCTTTCATTTACTTTCCCGGGATTTATTGGAGGTCTTTCTGCTTTAAACGAAGATGGTCTGTCTGCATTCATGAATATGGGAAATGTAAATTCATATCCGAATACGGAAATTTTTCATCCAATACTATTTTCTATCCGGAATGCAATCGAAACATATGATTATAACGGTGATATGAATGTCGATCCTCTCGATGTGAGAAATGCTATTGAAGATAAATATCAGATCAGCGGCTCCATTGTTCATTGCATAAATAATTCGGAGGCTCTGGTGATCGAATGTAACAATGAAAGTGGAGTTGAAGCCAGGGACGATACCGATAACACGATTATTCCATTTAATAATCTCGCTGCTACTAATCATTTCAGGAAATTATATCCACCTGATTATTGCTATCGTTACGAAAATATATCCGATTCCCTGATTGTGAATTCGGAAATTACAATTGAGAGAAGCTGGAATCTGCTTGCAGGTGCTGCCGGTGTTTCATCAACACTTCACACGATCCAGTATGCACCTACACTGAACATGGTAAAATGGTCAACTGCAACAAGTGGTATTCCTGCTTATCAAAACGTTCCGACAGTATTTGATCTGGAAGAACTTTTTACTTTGAACACGTCCGCAGATACAGAATATTTCAAGGAAATATCTCTGGTTAATACTTTCCCAAATCCTTTTTATTCCAGTGCATCTCTTTCGTTTTCGCTGCCAGAAGCTACAAATGTTGAAATAATTATTTTTAATATCAAGGGACAAAAGATAAGAAAATTAATAAATGAAGCCTGCTCGTATGGAAATCACTCCTTTATGTGGGATGGTAAAGATGATGCAGGGAATAATGTGGTCAGCGGGATCTATTTTTACAGGTTTGAAACTGAATATAAAAGCGAATCGGGACGGCTGATATTGATTAAATAACGATTTTTTATAATAAATAAATTCAAAAAAATAAGGGAGGTTGTAAATGTTTTTCAAATTATTATCAGATTCTGATATGAAAGCAATCGATGCTTTAAAAGAATTTCACGGAGGAGCAGAACACATTGTTAAGACGATCAAAGAAATGAGGGATTTTGAAACCCGCAAAAAAATTCTGGCAGAAAAAGGTTATGGCAAAATGATCGAAGAAGCAGAACAATTAGTGAAAAAATTTGCTAAAGCCGGAGATTATGAAAAGAAAAATAACATCAAATATAATTATAAGTTCGGTGTTGCAACAGCCCAGGTTTCAGGCTGGCAGGGAGCACCGGTTACCCATCATGCAATGAAGAGAATTGCAGAAAGTGCGAACACAAATGAGCCTTGTTTTGTCCCATCCGAATTTATCTCTGTTGTTGCTTTCACAGATAACTATGTTTATAATGGCGATCTGATGGCAACTCTTACAATGGCAGAAAATATTATGAAAGCATCTAAATTCTGCAGCACAAATCTTATTGGAATTCCAAATCCTGAAAAAAGATTTATAGAATTGGAAAAAATCACGGGTAAAAAATTCGAGAGAGCAGATGCCGGAAACGGATTATCCAATCTGATCCTGAAAAATCAGGGAACTTTCTTTGGAAACTTTGGCGGCATCGAAGTTGCAAACGATAACCATCTTATTTATCTTGATGGAATAACCAGAACAGCTTTGGCAACGGGTGCAGATTTCTTCTTGAATCCAAGCTGGAGTACGATCGTAGCGATCTGTTATTATGGCAGAGATATTCCCAATCTTCATATAAAAATTTCTATGATGCTGGCAACCCAAAACCTGATGCAGTTCAGAATGCTTCTAAACATAATGAAAGAATATCTTCGCGATGATATGACTTCACCTTTATATGAAATAAACATTGGTAACGGGGCTTCACCCGAAACATTTATCCAGTGTGCAAAAGAACTTAAAGAGAGCGGAATTAAGGGCATTAGCCTGGCTGCTCATATTTTCATTAATCCAGATCTTGGTATAGAAGGTTTCAACTGGACGGATAATATGTATAAAGTTCTGGAAAGCGGAACTGATATGACCTACAAATATGAAAGCGATGGAACAGCACGCGAAATGGATACGATGGCAACATATTTCCTTCCTGAAGATGAGCGGAATGCAAACGCAGAAAAGATCGGAGACGTAATTTTCTACAAAGCAATTCAAGCCTCTAAAGATGGTAGAAACATGATGAAAAAAGGAATCAAGGTTTTGTTTGGAGGAAGTTCATATTAAGAAAAATCCTTAAAGGTTTATGACAGAAATATGATAGATCAATTCACAGAATTCATCAAAGTATTAAAAGCTTTTGATGAACAAAATGTTGAATATATCCTGATCGGAGGTGTTGCTGTAATTCTTCTTGGTATGGAAAGATTAACCAGAGATATTGATATTTTTGAAAGAGCTTATTAAGGATAATAAACAAAACAAAGATGAAAGATAATTTATATGCCGATTTTCAAATATAAAACTTTTGAGGAAGCAGAAAGAGCTTTTTGGAATTTTCATCCTGATGAATCATATTTCAAAAAAGTGGCTGAACTATGGAACTTTGCCAATAAACTTTCTACTATACAATATCCTAAAGGTATATTTAAATTTAAGAATTTGAAAGAATCAAATAAACATAGAGAAAAAATTGAACTTGAGTATGCTTTAAAGAAAAGGAAAACTTTGCGAAAGTTCTGACAGGCGAATTTTTGGAAGATAATAAAAAATATAGAAATTGGAGGTAAAAAAATGATTAAAGATTGGCAATCGAGATTTTCTGATAATTTAAAAGAATACGGCGGATATTCGATCGGTAAACTTTTCGCTCTTTTAAGTGATCCGGAAATAATCTCTCTCGCAGGTGGTCTGCCTTCACCTGATATGTTTCTGAAAGATGGGATGCGAACAGCTTCCAAAAACCGTCTGCAGGAAAATATTGATACAATTATGCAATATACGAACATCAAAGGTGAAAGTGACCTGATAAAAGCTGTTATCAAATTTCTAAAAAGGGATAACATCGCGGTTTCAGAAGAAAATATCGTTATCACATCTTCCGGTCAGCACGGATTGGATATACTCGGAAGGCTTTTTATCAATCCGGGTGATATAGTGATGATCGACAGACCGACTTTTGCCGGTGCAATTGTTGCCTTTCAATTGCAAAGACCGGAATTTATCGGGATAGATATGGAAGAAGACGGTCCCAATGTAAGATCCTATAAAAAGAAAATCGAGGAATTGAAAAATAAAAAACCGAAATTTATGTATGTTATTCCCGATTTTCAGAATCCATCCGGCATCACAATGAGCCTGAAAAAAAGAGAAGCACTTCTGGATATCAGTTACGAATACGACATACCGATCATCGAAGATAGTCCCTACCGAGATCTGCGTTATCGGGGAGAAACTATTCCGTCTATTTACGAATTAGACCAGAAAAGAGAAGGTGGTCATGTAATCGGTCTTTACACATTTTCCAAATTGTTCTGTCCCGGAATTCGGGTTGGATTCAATATCGGTCCCAAAGATGTAATTGCACGAATGACCAATATCAAAGAAGGGAACGTTCTCAATACTCCCAAATACAACCAGGATATGTGCACAGCCTTCCTTACCGAAATGGACTTTGAACCTCATATTGAAAAATGCAGAAATTATTATCGTGAAAAACTGAATGTATTCCTGCAGACAATGGAGAAATATTTTCCACCTGAAATGGGAGTTTCCTGGACAAAACCGGAAGGTGGTCTTTTCCTCTGGGTAACACTTCCGGAGCATATCGATACTTACGAACTATTTTATGAAGCAATGAAATTTAAGGTTGCATTTGTTCCCGGAAATACTTTTTATGGAGAAAATCCTGCAAAAAATCATATGAGGATAAATTTTTCATTCGCTTCCAAAGAACAACTCGCAGAAGCTGTGAAACGTCTTTCAGAGTGTATTAAAAGCAAATTGTAAGAATAAATATAAGCTCACAGATACGCACGGATAAATACGGATAAGAAA
>JAIORR010000216.1 GCA_021108055.1 Candidatus Cloacimonadota bacterium | reverse complement strand
TTGAATGGGTTGGGATAATTATTATAGAGGATGATCTCAGGGCAATCTACAGGGTCATCACTATTTACGAACGATTCTGTTACGGTTGTAAAAAGGATGGCAGTTTCACTCTGCAAAGTATGAACGGTTTCGGGATATATATTTGCAAAAGTCATTAAAAGTCCTTCGGTCTTATCTTCATTTTCGATGCCTATAGTGGCATAATTCCAATCGGTATCCACATTATGTATTTCATTGTACTGGAATTTTATCTCTCCATCTCCGGTTGGAGTTGGGTAGTATTCCGGATCAAACAGGATAACTTCAAAAGTTTCATAGTTATAATTATATACATTTCTACAGCGAGACCATTCGATTACGTAGTAGTGTTCATCATAATCATGATAAACATAGAGGTTGCCGGCATTTAGGTAATCCCAGAAAGGAGCTATCATTGCACGAGGACCGGTGCCGGAAGGGATATTCCTGTTATGAAAGAATATAAGATTAGTTTCACCCATTGCCAGCCAACCATTCGAGCACACAGAAATATTATCGTATGATTCTCCAAAATACTGGAATTCAAAAGGAAGGATTATTGTTTCTACATAACCGTCGGAAGTTATATGATCACCCTGGACCAATGTACCCGAACCCCCGTAAGACGGATCGATCTCTATCCAGTTATATTCCGGTGCGGTAAAATTGCCGCTGTCTTCAGATTCAATGGCAAAATAACCGTATTCAGAGAAAGTGGGAGATGATTCATCGATTATCCCGATGGGAACAGTGAATTCAAATTCATAGATCGTTCTTGAAGGATTTAATACCTGCATTTTGAATCTGGCAAGTTCACCGGAGATAACATCAGCCGCTAATATTTCAAATGAAACTTCATTTATTCCATTTTCACCTGCTGCAATTGGCTGATATGTACTTTGTCCGTTTACAATCTCGGCATTTTCATTCAAAGAAGAAAGTATCACAGAAAAATCGCTGCTCCCGTAACTTCCACAGTTAAGAAGTTGGATATCTACTGCTGAAGTTGTATTCTGGATCAGGCATTCTTCCGTGTTATTCACGATGAAGTTGGAAACACATAGTTCGGGAGAAATAATTTCCAGGGGAATAAGAAAAGAGTCTTCACCAAAATTTGAACTTACATTCAGGATAATTTCTGTAATAAATCTATCTCTCCAATTTTCAGATATCTGTATCTGGAGACAACATGTAAATGTTTGACCAACCGACAGGGAAGAAATGGAAGCATTCCCTGAAACAACCTGTATATCTTCATCTTCGGAGATAAGTTCGATCTGAATATCAGTAGCTTCAATATCACCCAGATTTTTAAATGTGGATTCCACTTCAAGAGTTGCTCCAACAATTGCATCATCGATAGTATAGTCAAACAAGCTTACAATGTTTTCTTCTGTCACCGTAAGATCTTCAGTTATGGGAATAAAACCATATTTTGAAGCTGTGATGGAATATGAACCGGCTTGCAGATCCGATATTATTACCGAATGACCTGTTTCCTCAGTATAACCGACTGCAACCAGGCTGTCAGAATTTGTTATTGCAATCGTGAAACCAGATTTATCAGGTTCACTGGTAAGAACTTCAACATCTATGAAATTCATACCTTGAACAAATTCCGGATTAAAGGAGATAGCAATATTTTTTGGAGTATCTGTCCATACAGCCAATCCGGGGTCTCCTAATAAATTATAAACATAGAAATAGAACTGGTCGGAATCCCAGGCCCCACCCCATCCATGTAAATATGGATAATTATTATACAATTCCATTTTTCCGCGAAGCAGCATTTCTCCGCAGCGGAAAAGACCTTCTTGTGTAATTCCCTGGTAAATTCCCATATCGTTAGAATTGTTAAAAGGTGTCTTTGTGTCATGTTCACTGGGACCGATAAAGCTTATTGCACCTTTTGGAAGAGTGGGCGAACCGGCATGAAGCCAGGTTTCACCAAAACATGAAGGGCTGTTGTAGGTTGCAAAATCTCCACCACCACAGGTCATACTGGTTACCATAGGAAGCATGTAACCATTAGTCAAATTGTTAATATCATAAACAGTAAAATAGGGCTCATACCAATATAATGGACCTCCTGCTCCACGGTAATTTACAAAAGAATGACCGGTGTTTATTTTACTGAGCACCGAACCACCTGTCCAGGGCGAGATAAAAGTATCTACTTCTGTATATTCGAAATCCAGAAGTTTTTCACGAATACCCAGAACAGTTTCCCTGGGAGAATAGAACTGCCAGCGATACTCACTAACATAAGTTATCATCAAAGCTCTCTTTATCCAGTTCGTTGCTATATATGGGTCGCTTTCATATTTGATGATCTTGTTTATTATCGTATTTAATTGAGTTTGATCTTGCACAGAAAATCTTCCGAGCATAATATCGGGGAAATAATCCGTACCTTCCAGTAATGTATAATTGTGGTCGGTAACATCCCAGGGTGTCAAATATCCTTCCACGAAAAAGGCAGGGATTTCTATAGAGCCGGAAACATCTCCCACGAGAACTACATATTCAGGTGGATTTTCCCAGTTATCATAAGCATTTTGCAGGTAATTCTTGATGGAAGTGTTTGTTGAACCGGTTTCAGTTGTAGTTGCTAATCTGGTTTTAAATCCCAGTTTTTCTTTCCACCTGAGAAGTGGAGCAAGATTTGAAGTAATATTATCGGGACAGATAAAAAGATATTGTCCTCCCTGAGTATCTCTTATCCTTTCTGAATTTATTATATTTTTTTCAGCAATTTTATCAAAAGATGTTGAATGTCTGGTTCTTGTTAACGGGTTCTCGTTTATGGAATTATCAATTTCAAATTCGATATCTACGTTTTTTATTTTTCTTATTTTGTTTTGGAAAGGATTATATTGAACTGCTGCGATCGTGATCTGAGCGAACCTGTTCCCACGCATGATGTTCGGATTGGATATTGTAACAATATCCTCCGGCAGCCATTGGTCTCTGAGATAGAAATCGTTATCGATGCTTTCGCTATCCTGCCACCCAAAAAAGACGATTCTTTTTTCCAGATCGATCTCTTCGATATCATATTGCAGATCACTAACAACAAAGTTTCCTGAAGCAGGTAAAGAAACAAACCTGGAAAAAACAGGTAATTCAGCTTCTCCATACTTTCCCGTGTTTTTGCATTCAGCGATTTCAAGGAATAAATAATCTTCATCTTGAATTGATCCGGAATGAATTTCATTAATTTCAAAACTTCCCGTAATTTTCAAATTATTTTCATCACCCGTTAATTCCAACTGCTCCGCATTTAATGTAATATTTAAAAACATAGCCAATAAAACTGTGATCACGATGGATTTCATTTAATATCCTCCCTTCTTTTACTTTTTTGTTTTTTTGTAATGAATTTTTTATTCCAAATGTAGAATTATATTATATATAAAAATAATAATAAGAACTTACTCTAAAAAAGTTGTTTTGAAAATATCAATTTAATTTTTTTTTCTAACATATTTCTAATTACAGCCATTTTGAGTAAATTAAATTATGTAATCTGATAAAAATTATTTCTCTATGTAAAGAAGAGCTATTTCAACAGCAGACATTTCTTTGCTGCTACCGGTTTGTTATTTATTTTCAATTGATAGAAATAAATTCCGGAAGCTACGGGTTTATTGTTCTCGTCTGTTCCGTTCCAAATTACTGAATAGTGGGAAAGCGACTCTGTCGCTTTTGTGTCAACATGGTTGATGCAATCCAAAATCTTCACTTTCTGACCTTTGAGATTATAGATAATTAATTCGGTGTTTTTTTCGGTGTTCTCGGTGGTAAATTTAATCGCTGTGCACGGATTAAACGGATTAGGGTAATTCTGATAGAGTTTTGCTTTTGGTGCCTGAATGACAACATCATCATTATATTCAACAGGATTATTCCCATAATTCGTTTCAACAAAACCAATGGCAACACTTTCAACTTCGTCTGTAGATCGTATTTGAAGATAATAGTAGTCATTCGGATTGGTTATTTCTGCAGAGAAACCTGTTATAGATTCCCATTCTGTCCATTCTATCAATCCAACGTTGTCGAACCAGGAAAAAGCTTCTCCGTTTGCAGGGCAATCGCTATTGGAACATATATCGAAATAATTCGTATTATCGGGAAGTGTTAATTCCTTTTGGAAATAAGTCCAGTCTATATCTCCCGATACCGGCAATCCTACATTTTCGATTTCCAGAAGAGTAGCACCTGTCCGATTTTGATAATATCTTGCCTGAATCGTAACTCCCTCTCCATTTTGCGTTTTAATATAACCATGAAGGGAATAATTTCCATCGGAATATCTTCTTATCCTGTTTTCCAGATTTGTGATTATATTATCACCGGAATCGGGGTATCTTCGTTGACGCAATGAATATTCTCCTTCGTAGAAAACTGTATCATCCAGCCATTCGTCGTCACTGTTTACATTCCACATGGAAGCGCCTTCATCCTCGAAATTACCGAACCACACGATCTCTCTTCCAGTTCTGAACTCATATTCATTTTGCGGGAAGATAGAATTTATGCAGGAAATATTTCCAATTCGCGGAAGATGTAATATTTCCGAGACCCAATGATCATCGATTTGCTCAAAATCCAATTGCTGCTGATACTGCTCGTTGTTCACTAACATGGTCAAGGTATCAATTATAACTGTTGCCGATATTTCATCCCGATCTACATAAAGGTATGTATTCTGCTCTTTTGATTTCATTGCTATGTAGTCCAGCAGGTGAATGCCGAGTTCTCCTTCTGCCTGTTGTGGAATGTAATCATCGATATATATAGGAGTAATTGAATACTCGTAAAATCCATTCTGGTTTATTTTTGTATTAAGGATCATAGATGGGAATGTTTCAAAATAATTCAGATCGAAAGCAAAATTTCCGAGTGAATGAACAATGAGTTTTCCATTGTAGATCTCAAGTCCCTGTATCACGTGCGGATGATGACAAATAACTATATCAGCTCCGGAATCAATAAAATGATGCCTGATCTCGATATCCCACATATGGGGAATATCGATGCGCGGTGTGTAATCCTCATCTTCGGCAAAATCCTTTTCATCCCAGCCTGCAAAGATATTTGCTGAATCATAATTTGCACCCGGTGCTGTGGAATATTCACTTCCACAGTGCGTATTAACAACTATCAGATCGGCATAATCTTCCACAGCCTGAATCTGCTGTAAAACATAGTAGGGCGTCATATAAGCAAAGCCCGGTTTGTTATAACCTGCATTCAGATATGGCTGACAATTATTATATTGTCCTGTTCTGTCACAGGAAGCCAGGAAGGCAATGTTCATGCCCGATCTTGAATAAAACACAGGCAGGTATGCTTCATAAGAATCTGCTCCTGCACCGGAAAATACAATACCGGCTTCTTCAAGTACAGATTGAGTTTCCTGCATTCCTTCCAGCATATAGTCGATAATATGGTTATTCGCAAGAGTTACAATATCTATTCCGGCAAAAACAAGCCCTGCAACATTTTCCGGATTGCCCTTAAAATAGACCCCTTTTGTAGGATGGTGGGTTGTATGCGTGGTTAGAGGACATTCTAAGTTCGCCACAGTAATATCCGCTGCATTTCCCAGAACCGAAAGAGTCGGTTCAAAAATAGCTTCAACACCGAGGTTGGGAATGATATATTGTTCATATCCGCGTGCCAGCATAATATCTCCAGCGAAATTCATGGTCAGCGGAAAGGAAGTAGTACCTTCATCCACTTCGATCTGACATACAGCCTGTCCCCAAAGATCTGTATCATCCACAACTTCCAGGAAAACCGTATATTCATGGTCATCTTCCACCGTGAATGTATGAAAAGGATCTTGAACTGTGCTGGTGGAATCATCTCCGAAATTCCAGAAGAAAAGATGTTCGTCGCTATCCGGATCGGTTACTTCACCAAAGAATTGAACATCTACACTGCGGTCTCCGTTCTGCTTGCGATAAATTTGTCCAATATTGTAGCTTATTTCTACTTCCGGTGGAATCGGCAGATCTTCTGTGATATTTATTATGTCATCAAAATATACAATGCCGCTTCCGGAATCGTTGTCATTGACGAAAATGATCCCTGTAATTTCCGGAAGATAATCGAACCATGCAAACCAATCTTCAGCAATGGGCAATTGAAAGATATTCCATTGTCCTTCATCAAACGCACCCTGGTAAACCGTAACCCATTCTTCGATATTCAGTTCTTCTGTTCCATCCAGAGAATAGATCATAACATTTTCATCATCCATTACACCAAAACCGTGGATCTCGCCTTTATCTTCGATGAAAGCAGAAACCTGCCAAACATCACCGGAATCCACAACTACCGGAGTGATCATTTCGATCTTCCAGGTATTGCCATACAATTTAAGTGAGTATTGCGATTCGGGTGAAGCCGTATTGGTAGTATCCAACTCCCATGCATCTGGTTCGAGATCTTCGCCCGGGAAGGAGATCAGATTTACACTGCCGCTTTCAAAATTCTCGATTATTTCTTCTCGGGCAGTAGAAAACAAATGAACAGAACAGAATAGAAATAAAAAGATAACAAAAGATTTATACAATTTCATAATTCCTCCAAAAACACACTATTTCGCTGAACTCATTTATTTTAACAATAAACACCTTTTTGTATCGATCTGCTTTCCATCGACTTTTAACTGATAAAGATAAACACCTGAGCTTATAGGATGGTTATTTTCGTCCGTTCCGTCCCAAGTGACTGATTCGTAATTCGATGTTCGGTGTTCGGTGTTCGATATTCGTAAAGTTTTAACCTTTTGACCTTTGATATTATAAATAGTTATTTCTGCATTCTCTACGTCCTCTGCCTTCTCTGCGGTGAAACATATTGTTGTTCCAGGACTGTGATCGGCTCCTGTCGGATTGAAAGGGTTAGGATAATTTCCTAGTTTATAATTGGAAACCACAACCTCTTTATCTTCAATCCCCACTCCCACATAATCTGTCAGCATATATGCTCCACTATCTGTACAGCAGACTATATTAAGACTCTCAATATATGGATTATAAGTTATCTTGTTGATGTTGAAATTTGGCAGTCCGTCATTGAAAAATTCAAATTCTAGGTTTATGGGGTCCCAACTCGCAAAACCATCAGTTCCAGGTAATTCCCAACCGACAAAGATATTGTTTTCAGCATCTAATTCAACAGAACTCATGAAATTTGAATAGAATTCAACATTCCAGCTTTCTCCAAAATCATTAGAACTCCATAATCCTGAAGAATTAGAAGGACCTGGAAAAATCCCATATAGAGTTCCATTTGCATGAAAGGCTAAATCACTTATAAGTGGTGAACCTGGCTGTACAAGATTCCATGTTGCTCCACTATCATGTGAATAATATATTTCGTTATCTGCAGAAACAACAAAATGATTTTCAAAGTATGCCATAGCAACACAATCTTTCAGGCTGAAATATACAATTTCCGACCAGTTCATGCCGTCGGTAGATTCCCACATGCCATATAGACCACCAGCATAATATGTGTTGTTGGTTGTACAATACAGCATAAAATTTGGGAACGGAATCCATTCGGTAATATCAAACTGGTGAGTGGACAAATTGAATTTGTAAATCCCATCCGACCAGCTTCCATCTCCAAGTAATACTAAGATATTATTCGGATCGAGACCAATTGCTTTCCACGCAGGTAAACCGGAATATGGGTATTCAACCCAGTTACCCTCTTCATTAATTAAAATTCCATCAGAACTACACAGGATTTCAACCAGAATGTTATAAAAAACAGTATTAAAGTTGTTAACTTGTAAGTCTGAAGGACCGACATTCTCCCACATATAAGCAAATGAAAAAGAAGAAAGATAAATTATCAAAAATAAAATTATCATTTTTTTCATGATTCCCCCTTTCTAAAAATATATTATTTATTTCAATAATAAACACTTCTTAATTGCGATATTTTTATTATTCACTTTCAATTCGTAGAAGTAAACTCCTGAAGCAACATATTGATTATTATCATTTTTACCATCCCAGATAATTTGATGCAAACCTTGTTCCAATTGTTTATTTACAATTGTTTTAATTTTTTGTCCTTTGATGTTATAAACAGAGAGGTTTACATCACCGTTATCTGAAAGATGAAAGCTGATTGATGTCTGCGGATTGAAAGG
>JAIORR010000147.1 GCA_021108055.1 Candidatus Cloacimonadota bacterium | reverse complement strand
TTTATTTGGATTTTGTTTTTTTTGAGATTTGTATTTTCCAGTTTATCTGGGTTAGGGTTTTTGAATCGATCCTTTCAAGGTAATTTCTTCTGTTTGAAAATCCGGATAAAGTTATCGATTTACTTTTTTCATTTGACGAAAAAAAACCACTATCATTAATCGGCAAAAAACCGGAGAACGAATATGCTGCAAAAGAAGTGGCAACTTATTTTCATATTTTGCGCTTTCATCTTAATTCCATTCATTTCGCATGCACAGATGCTGGATTCGTTGAGTACCGCTATGATCGATTCATGTTTGAACTACCTGCATTTGACAAAAGAAGAATTGGGCTTTGAAAAAGCCTGGGCAGTTGATGATACGTTCAAATTAAAAATAGTAGATCATCTTCTAAAGAATCCGCTTGAACTTTCCGAATACGTGGAAGGTACTGTTCAGGCAGCAGATGAAAATTCGAACGATCCGGTCGGTATGCTTAAATATATCTCGGTTCAGATCGATTCTGAAGTTGAAGAAAAAAAAATTGATAAACTTTTGAAAAAAAATAAGCTCGATCCGCAACATCCTTTCAAGTATTTACTTCATGCAATCAGGAAGGCAGAACCTTACCGCAGAGAATTTTATTCCAATCTGGATTCGCTTGAACTACACGATCTTCTGATGAATGCTCCGAATATGTGGGGAGAAGACGAAGATACTTTGAATGTTGAATTAAAAGGATCTCTCCAGTATGAGTTCGGTGCATTTGTAGATACATCCCGTACGGTAGATGAAGACAGAATATTGGATATTATTAAAAAACTGAATAGAACTTCCTTAACAAAAGCCGGTCTTATATTTCTGGATGCTGTATGGAAACTTAAGAGAGGTATTGATAATATCAGCTTTGAACCGATGAAGGAAAATATTCCGGGTGTGGAAGGCAACGTTCTATATTATCGGCAAACAGAATTCGGTGAAATGGTAATTGGTGGAGAAGGCAGTAATACATATTCAAAAGATTTTGCAGTTATCATCGATGTCGGTGGGAACGATGTTTATCGCTGCCGTGCCGGTGGTGCTGTGGGTGAGCTTGGAAATCCATATTCTCTGGTTCTGGATCTATCGGGAAATGATATTTACCTTTCAGGAGAGAAGGCAATAGATCAGGGTGCGGGTTTTCTGGGAATTGGAACGTTAATAGACTGCCGTGGAGACGATATTTATCAGGGTTTCAATTATTCTCAGGGTGTTGGTTTTTTCGGGATCGGTCTGTTATATGATAATGACGGATATGATGATTACCGGGCAGGATTTTTTTCTGAGGGCAGCGGACACATTGGAACAGGCTTACTTATCGATAATGGAAATGGAGATGACAGGTATTTTGCAAAACTCTGGGCACAGGGAATGGGCGGAACCTTTGGTTTTGGAATGCTTCGTGATGCCGGCGGAGATGATTCTTACAGAACCGGTGGTGCATATCTGCATGCTCCGCTTTTGCCGGAAGATTACAAATCTTTCAGTCATGGCTTCGGAATGGGATGGCGTCCACGGGCTGGCGGCGGCATTGGCGTTCTGTACGACCTCGATGGTAATGATTTCTACGATGGAGAGGTTTTCTGCGAAGGTTCGTCTTACTGGTATTCGCTCGGTATTTTGATAGATGGTGGTGGAAATGATTCTTATAATGCTGCTCAATATGCTCAGGGAGCAGGTATCCATCTCTCTCTTGGTGCACTGTGGGATCGAGGTGGAGACGACCAGTATCATTCACGAAACGGCGTTGTGGGCGGCACAGCTCACGATCTTTCTGTGGGCATGCTCATCGACGATGAAGGTGATGATAACTACATTGTTTCCGGTGGTTATGGAGTATCATTAACAAATTCTTTTGCTCTATTTATAGATAAGCTTGGAGCAGACATGTATTCCACCTGGGAAAAATTCAGTCTGGGTTCTGTGCGCTGGTCGCGCGACTTTGCAGGCTGCGGGATATTCCTGGACCTGGAAGGCAGGGATGTGTATCCGCGAAACACACTGGCAGATAATGGAAACATCTGGATACAACAAAATTGGGGAATTGGAATAGACCTCGATAGAGATGTTGTTTCAGGCGGGGAAGAAGATGAAATTGAAGAAATTATCCTGACAGCAAAAGATAGTTTGAGAACTGCCGAAGAACTTTATAAAGAAGCATCTCTATGGGAAGTTGGAAGCAATAAAGAAAAAGTGGCAAGAGCAAAGAAAGCCTTTTTTGCAAAAGGAATGGAAGCTGTTAATTATGTCTGTATTAATAAGCTTGGAACTTCCAGCAGCCTGGAATTGAGATTGATAGAAAACATTGCAGAAACCTATCCCGATTCGATTGCTCCGCTTCTACTGGAAAAGATAAAAGATAAGAACAGATTCGTTCAGAAAAACGCTGTCTGGCTGTTAGGAAAAACCAAATATATGAAAGCTGTGGAACCGTTTTTGAAAATGCTTAAAAAGAAAAAATATAAGAAACTCAGAATAAGCATTATTTCTGCACTTGGAAATATTGAAGATAAAAGAGCCACCATTCCCATTACCGAATATATCAACGATGAAAGGGAACTTTGCAGGATAAACGTGGTTAAAGCATTGAAGAAATTGAAAGACGAAAGAGCTGTTCCCACGCTTATTCAAGCTTTGGACGATCCGATGTTTACTGTTCGCTCTGCTTCGATGTCTGCTTTAAAAAAATATTCCGATACTCGAAGTGCTCTTGCACTTCTTGATTATATAAAAAGCAAAAATTCATTATATCCCGAACTTGGTGTGTGTACGCTTGCTGATATGATAAAAAGTTTTCCTGACAGCACAGAATATGAAGAGATCGATCTGATCTCCTATGAACTATTTGAAGAACTTGTAGATTGTCGGAATGACCTTGTGCGGGCGGAATCTGTAGAAGCTTTATACCGCATGGGTGATGATGCTTGCAGGAAGTGGCTGGATATAAAAATGGAAAGTGAATGCAGCCCTGTTGTGAAAGCTGCTTATGATAGAATTAGAAAAGAAATTATGAAATGAACATCGAGATGATGATAAAAAGCATTCGGTTCAATCGGGACACCTATTAGTCAATAAGACAGGCGATTGAACCAACAAATGAAAACAAAGGAAAGAATAATGAAAAAAAATATGATTATTATTAGTATTTGTTTGATGTTTTTCCAAGGTGTGGTTTTTACTGTAAATGGTTCATTGTTAAATGCCATCGAGCCGCATTTTATGACTGATCCGGCAATTTCTCCCAATGGAAAAATAGTGTGTTTTTCCTATATGTCCGACATCTGGGTAGTTTCTTTTGATGGCGGTGAAGCAAAAAGGTTAACTACAACCAGAGGAAATGACTGGGATCCTGTTTTCTCACCGAATGGAGAGCAGATAGCTTTTAATACCGAAAGAGACGGATGGTGGACGATATACACTATACCTTCCGGCGGCGGAAAAGCAGAACCTGTGAATAAAGAAGATATGGAGCTTCTGGATTGGTTCCCGGATGGAAAAAGTATGTTGGCAAAAGCTGATGAACCGGGCTTCAGGAATAAATTCTTCAAGGTGGATATGAATGGCACTTTCCGCGAGATAACTGCTTTTGGCGGAAATAACGCTTCTGTTTCCCAAAATGGAAAGAAGATCATCTTTGATCGCAGAGGACTTTTTTACCGCGAAGCATATAAAGGCAGTTTCAATGGTGATCTGTGGGAATATGATCTAAAATCGGATTCATTTTCCAGACTTACAAAAACCGATCTGACAGAACAATACCCTGTTTATTCCAATTTATCCAACGCTGTTTATTTTGCAGCTTCCGATGGGAAAGTATTCCAGCTTTACAAAGCAGAAAGCACAGATCTTTCCAAAAAAGAACAACTTACGAAATTTAAAATATGGTCGGTAAGGAACATCAGTATTGCAAAAGAAAACGATCGGATAGTCTTTGAAAAATTTGATGAACTGTGGAAGTATGACCCCGATAATGGAAAAATCGAAAAACTCAATATCGATATTAAACAGGATTTTATTGATGATTTCATTGTGAAGGAAGATGTTTGTGACAAAGTAAATAATTTTGATATTTCCAATGATGGTAAGCTGGTAGTTTTTTCCTACAAATATGACCTGTTTGCAGTTCCGGAAAAAGGAGATGATGTTAAACAGATAACCTTTAACCAGAAAGGCATTCACAGTATTCAGATTTTAAACGATAACCAGACTGTGATCTATACAGGTTTTGTAGATGGTCAGCCGCAGCTTTTCCGCGTGAATATCAAGGACATCTCCGGTATAGAAAAGCTCGATTGGTCGGACGATAAATACATCGAATGGATAAAAGCGGATGGGAACAGGCTGCTGATCAACTTTTCCGATAAGGATCGAAAACACCAGGTAGCTATTGCAGATAGCCTGGGAAACAACATTCGAACTTTGATCGATGATCAGTATGTGATTGGAGAATTGTCGGTTAGCCCGGATGAAAAATACGCTCTTTATATCGAAACAAGGCAAAAAGTATGGAGCAGGCATATCTATCTTTATTACCTTGAAAATGATTCGAAAGAACTGCTTTTCAATTTCGACGGATATCTGAACAATCCCTGTTGGGGGAAAGATCACAAATCTGCATTCATTATGAAAAATAATGAGATTTGCCGCATCGATCTGCAGGCGAAAAAGGATTTCTATAAAGATGAAGATAACTGGAAAGCAATACTGGACCCTGTTCAAAATTTCAAGGAAGAAAAAGTTAAGAAAGCAGGAACCGATTCGATTTCGATCGATCCGGAAAACATAAGCCAGCGAATAACCACGATCGTTTCCAAACCAGGAAAAAATAGGATCGTTCACGTTCTGAATGATTCAACTTTTTATTATCTGAATACGTTCGAGAAAAAGACGACACTGCGGAAAGTCGATTATTTCGGAGAGGGTGACAAGCGTATATATTCTTTTTCCAAAAAACCTGCGGATATTGTTTATAACGAAGAAAATAAATCTTTTTATTTCATAGAAAATGAACAATTGAAAAAGCTGAACCCGAAATCGAAAAAGAAAGAAACAGTTAGAAACAAATTCAAATATCGATACAACAAAATGAAGCTGAATAAAGATGTTTTCGATCAAGCCTGGATCGAATTCGGAAAGAATTTCTATGATCCCAAAATGCATGGTATCGATTGGAAAAAATCTAAAAAAAGATTTTCCAAATACCTGGAATATGCTTTCACACCGAGAATATTGAAATTGATAATTCATGAAATGATAGGTGAGTTGAATGCATCTCATACCGGGTTTTATCCACGAAAGGAATCTGAAATTAAAAA
Organism: Candidatus Cloacimonadota bacterium; assembly: GCA_021108055.1. Classification (GTDB taxonomy): domain Bacteria; phylum Cloacimonadota; class Cloacimonadia; order Cloacimonadales; family TCS61; genus JACNIV01. The sequence continues at coordinate 2,990 of JAIORR010000147.1, read as the reverse complement.
GTATAAAAGTGCTTACTGCGGAATGATCCTGGATTTAAAAGATATACTTTCCGATGGAGTACGGGTGAAAAAAGTTTTCAGGAATTCTAAATTATCTAAACCAAATGACGTAAAAAAGGGCGATATCCTTTTCTCTGTGGATGGAAAAGAAGTAGGAAGTAAAAAAGAGATCGATCCTCTTTTCATGGATAAAGTGGGTGAGAAGCTGAAACTTGGATTCCAGAGCGGTGATGCGGTGAAAATGGCAACTATCAAAGGATTGAGTTATAGTAAAAACCGCGATCTGTATTATGATAACTGGGTGGAAGAAAGACGTGGAATAGTGGAAGAACTTTCCGCTGGAAAAGTTGGCTACCTGCACATCAGAAGAATGAGTAACAATTGCTACAAAAAATTCGTTCAGGATATGTTTGCAGAAAATTCCGATAAAGAAGCAATGATCATCGATGTGAGGAATAATGGCGGTGGCGGAATAACCGATAAGCTCATCGAAGTGCTAACAAGAAAATATTATGCCGGTATCTCACGCAGATATTTTGATGCGGCAAAATACGATATTCCATATAAAACATGGGGAAAACCGGTGGTGCTCCTGATCAATGAAAACTCCTTTTCCGATGCGGAGATATTTCCCACTATCTTTAGACAAATGGAATTAGGAACGATTATCGGGATGCCGACCAGCGGATCTGTTATCGGAACAGGTCGTCAGTATTTTATGGATGGCTCCAGCATGCGGATGCCGACGAACGGTATTTTCAGGTTTGACGGAACAAATATGGAAGGCAGCGGTGTTGTGCCGGATATTATCGTGGAGCCCACACCGGAACAAATCATAAATGATGATGATGTTCAGCTTAAAAAAGCTATCGAAGAGATTTTGAAGGAGATGTGAGGGTTAGCATAAAAGAAGTTTTTGCGAAGTAAAAAGTTTGGTTGATTTCAAAGAGTGATATTCATTATTTCTTTTTTGTTATTCATGGCAGGATTTAAACAATGCTTGATTTAATATCAATATTTGTAATGCGATATTTCTCTACAGAAATACACTCTACTTTATCTTGTTCAAACAAAACGATATTCTTACCCCCCAAATGTAATGAACTATTGAATAATATCCCATCTGCTTTAAAATTAGCCTTAGAATTGTATCTAATAAACTCACAAATAAACTGAGTAGGTATATATTCTAATTCAGAATCATATCTTCTTATGGGTTTTGATAACTCAATGCTAATATCTTTCTTCAACAAAATACTTTTAGTATATTCTAAGATGTTGCCAATGTTATTATAAGCACTGATTTCTTCTGTAAAATCAACTAAGACTACTTCTTCATTTTCTTTAATTTTAAATTTTCCAACACTTATTTCATCTAAATGAGTTGCTCGAGTTTCATAAAGAGTTGTCTCAGGGTTTTTGCTAAGATACAAATATGGTATTCCCTGAGGGTTAGCTCTACCACTAGTTGCTTCTTCTTTCCTTGGGCATTTCATTTTATCTAAAGGGAAAGTATGCTGATCAGCATTTTTATGTATTCGTGCTCTATATAGTTCTTGGTCATAAGATAAAGTACATTCTTCATTAAAGAAACTACCCCAACCTATTTCAAAAAGTTCTTCAAGATCTGTTAAATAGCGTCTATTCCATTTTAAATTGAATTTCAATTTTTCCCAGTAAGAAGTACAATAAGTAATGTCATCAATATACTTAACTTTTTGAAAAGGGTCAGAAATGGAAGAATCAATTGCTGAGAGAAGATCAGAAAGAAGTTTGTTATCCGTAACATTAACTGAAAATAGATTCCAGTCGTTATTAATTATTTCAACTAACCTTTCTCCATCTGAATCTTCTTTGAAAATACCTAAGAATTCAGCAAAGAAATCTTTTAATTCTACTATTCCTAATAAGACAGAATCGGTTCCTAAATTGCAATAATCGCATTTACCATTTTCAGTGGAGATTGTTTCAATGTAACTTTTTAATTCTGAATCGTTAAAACAATTAGGACAAACTTTCATAACTAATCTGTATTAGTTATTATTTCATTAACTAACTCTAAATGATTTTTTATTGAAATCTTCTTTATCATACCAAGACCGGGATATTTTTTTTCATCATAATATGTTCTGAGCTCATTTGTTGCATTATTGGCGATATGCTTCTCATCAAGAAAAGTAATTGCTTTTTCAGCAGCTTCAGCAAATTTACCCTGGATGTTAGTTCTATCATCATTGGTTGTTGATGTGAAATGTCTTACCCAAATTTCTCTATTGGTTTTTTGGAAAGACAAATGGATGGCAACTGCATATGGCGCAGCTCCACCTTCTTTAAAATCACTTTCAAGAATTGTATAATCAGCAAACCCACTATATCTATCTTCTTCATAAAACATATGCTCTTCTGAAAACTTTTCTTCAGGTATTTGCAAATAATCCTTATTACGTTTCTGTGCTTTGAAATTATCATCAAGTCTTATTAATAATTTGTCATATACACTAAGTTTTCTTTTAAGAGTACGGTTTTCTTTTGAGACAATATATTTAACCTTTGGTGAAAAAATTAGTTGTTCAAAATCTACATTGCTACTATCAATGATATCAGAGCATACAAGCATTACTTCCTCATATTGATCTATTAAAGTAATAATCTCATTGTAATTAGATGTTACAATAAATGCTGGAATCCATTTTGAACTATCAGTTAATTTGTCATTTAACTCATCTACAATATTATTATTATCTTTAATTTCACCTACTTGAGGATTAAGTATTAAAGCAAACAGAACATCACCCTCAATTAATTTAGGTATAGCTAACTTCATACTATTAAATGTTTTTTTTACAGGTTCAATAATGGGAATAATATTATTGTTATCTCCACGTTGTAATGCAAATTCTCTTAATGCAATTAGCTCAAATTGTCTTCCTCGTAAATATGGATAATACATAATTAAATCCTAATTGGTTGATTAAGTTTAACGGTTAATT